>CAZPXE010000057.1:0-12996 GCA_964590545.1 uncultured Rhodobacterales bacterium
AGACGCGACTGGGCGCTGGTTCGATGGCCGTCGAGCCGACCCGTGCGCTGGTGGCGGTGGATGTGAATACCGGGGGCGATACCTCGCCCGCCGCTGGTTTGAAGGTGAATATCGCCGCGGCCAAGGCCCTGCCGCGCGCGTTGCGGTTGCGGGGGCTGGGCGGTCAGATCGTGGTGGATTTCGCCCCGATGCCCAAGAAAGACCGCCGCGCGGTGGAGAACGCGTTGCGCTCCGCATGCCGCAGCGACGACATTGAAACGGCGCTGGTCGGCTGGACACCGCTGGGCCATTTTGAACTCAGCCGCAAGCGCTCGCGCCCCGTATTGGAAGACGTATTAGAAGACGTGTTGGAAGACGTGCTGCGATGAGTTGCCCGATCTGCGACAAGGAGACGGTGCAGAAATACCGCCCGTTCTGCTCACTCCGCTGCGCCGATATTGATCTGGGCAAGTGGATGACCGGGGCCTATGCGGTCCCGTCCGAAGAGCCAATCGAGGGTGAGATTGTGGATTCGGATGCGGCACTGCAAAAGCCGCACTAGCCGTTTTCTCCTCCCAATCGCTTGCGTGCGGTCGCCATTTGCCCCAGCGCTGGAGTCGTTCCGACCGCCTTTCCCAGCCCATGCGGGGGCATCCCGGAATAGAGGCTTTCGTGGCAGCCTTCTTTCACCAAATAGCTTTCGTGCCAAATCCCCACATCATCGCGCGATTTACCCACTGCTTTGTTGAACGCCGTCCAAGCGGGGCGATGCGGGGCGGCGTGGGCGAAGGCCTCTAGGTCCTCAAAGCTGCGCCAATACACAACCGTCAGGCTGGGAGAGGAGCGCAGGATGCCGAGACAGCCCGTCTCGTCAGCGGGCAGGGTGTAAAGTTGCCGCAACATCCGCACCATCGCTACCATCGGCGGGATCCATTTATGCGGCTTCCACCAGCGGTTCACGCGCATCCCGATCAGGAAGACAACCACCTCGCCATCCGGTGTGGCAGAAACGCGTTCTGCGATAACTTTCGACATGAAACTCTCCTAAAGCGTTTCCCGTAGCTTTTTCTGTTCCGTCAGATAGCGCGCGACCGCGCGCCTTGTGGTACTTGGAAAATGGCCCATATGGAAGCGCCGCGCCTGCGGAGCGATGCGGGTAAGTGTGGTGTCGATATCGGCGATATTGTCGTCCAGATCGCACATATAGAAATGGGTCGTAGCGCCCCGGCCCAGCAGCGTGCCCCGGATCAGATCGCCGACAAAGGCATCCTCGCCTGCGCTGATGATCAGCGAGCCGTGGGTGTGGCCGGGCAGCGAGGTCACGCGCGCGTCGATGCCGAAACGCGGGGCGAGGTCCAGAGCGTCATGGACCAGAATATCAGCGCTGTACCCGTCATACCGCCCAGCTTGGTCATGGCTATGGCGGGCCTCTGCAAAAGGGCCGGTGGGGCAGATGTGATCGTTGCGCCCGGCGGCAAGCAGCAACCGATCACCTGCGCCCGCGATCACGGGCACCCCGTATTTGTCCCGGAAATGCGGCGCGCCGCCCGCGTGGTCGTGATGGCCGTGGGTGACAATCACGGCCTTCAACCCGCGCGGATCAAAGCCCGATTGCAGCATCATCTGGTCCACTTGCGCGGCCTGATCCTGTCCTGCGGCATCGATCAGCACGGCATTGCGGCCTTGAACAAGCAGGTGCGAATTGTTGAAGGGCACCGTCAGAGTGCGCACTGTGTTCTGGGTTCCGATCACTTCGGATGTGTTTGAAATCAGCGTGTTACAGGCGCTAAGGCCAAACGGAATGGCGGGCAGGGCGGCCAGCAGGGCGCGGCGGGAGAGGGCCATCGGGAACTCCTTTCAGATGTCAACGCTGTTGACACACTTGACCGCGCGCAGTGCAGATGTCAACAGTGATGACATGAAGGATGACGACAGACCTTATCACCACGGCGACCTGCGATCCGAGATTGAACGCATCGCGTGGGACGTTGTGGCGAGTGAAGGGATGGAGAAGCTGAGCTTGCGCGCCTGCGCGCGCACAGCCAACGTGGACCCGGCGGCGGTATACCGGCATTTCAAATCCAAAGACGCAATTCTGTCTGCTCTAGCCCGGCGCGCATTTGTTGATCTTGCAAATCGGTTAGAGGCGGCAGAGGACGCGCGCGCGCAGGGCGCTTATGCAGATCGTTTGCTGCACATCGGATTGGCGTATATCGACTACGCCACCGAAAACCCGGCTGTTTTCAGAATGATGTTTGATCTTGCCGGCCGTGTCCCGGTCGAAGAATTTGCGGGCGTGTCAGGAACGGGCCGAAATGCCTATCAAATTCTGCAAGACGCTCTGGCGCGTTGGTTGCCGGGCTTGGATGCGGGTGAGGTTCAAGCCTTGTCGTTCACACTTTGGAGCGCGGTTCATGGCCAGTCGTTCTTGTTCATTTCGGGCCTTGGCCCCGAACATGAAACGGAGCGCGCCAAACGCGCCGAGCAGGTCTGCCGCACTGTTTTGGAAGGGTGTCGTTTGCACGCGCAAGACTAATGCACCCTGAGCCCAAGACCGAGCACGTTCCCTAAATTCCGGTTCTGCATCCAGACGTCGCGGCACTGCAATTGTCGTGGCCCCTGTTTTGGTGCATTCAATAAGGGCCGAAGAAACCACCTGTGATGACCAAATCCAAGCACTCGGCGCGGCGGGGCGAAACGGGTCATCGGAGGAAATCTGGTTGAAGCGTAAGGGGATCCAATGACTAGAACTTTGCTCCGCACACTGAACCGCACTTTGGCTTTGGTGGTATGGACCAGTTTGGCCGTGTCTGCGTGCAATGCCGAGCCCGTGGCGATCTCCCCCGAAGATTTTGATGTCTTTGCGCAAGATCAGGTGGATGTGGGGCGATTGCTTTTTTATGATCCGGTTTTGTCCGGCAATCGGAACATTTCCTGCGCCACATGCCATCACCCTAAATTTGCAACCAGCGACGGTCTTTCGCTTGGGCTGGGTGAAGGCGGGCGTGGTCTTGGCCCGGACCGTGTTGTGGATCAGGATAACCTGCCGGAACAACGTATTCCGCGCAACTCGCCCGCATTGTTCAATCTTGGCCATCGCGGCGTCACGGTTATGTTCCATGATGGGCGCATCGAGGTCGACACCTCGCGTCCGAGCGGTCTGCGCACGCCGCTTGCTGAGGAGATGGTGGGCGGTTTCGCAGGTTTGCTGTCCGCGCAAACAATGTTCCCTGTGCTGTCTGCGGATGAGATGGCGGGGCATTATCAGGAAAACGATGTTGCCAAGGCCGTCAGGCTGGGGCGGATTACAGGTTCGGGCGGCGCTTGGGATATCATTGCAAAGCGTGTGGATGCGATTGAAGACTATCGAAACCTGTTTTCCCGCTTCGACACAGAGGTTGCGCAGGGCGGCGCTGTTTCCTTCACGGATATCTCAGACGCCATCGCTGCATTCATTGCCGTGGAATGGCGCGCGAGCGATACGCCATATGACCTAGCTTTGCGCGCAGATGCACCGCTCGCAGACGATGCGGCGGCGGGGCAGGAGCTTTTCTTTGGCGCGGCGGGGTGTAGCTTGTGTCATTCTGGCCCGCTGCTGAGTGATCAGTCGTTTCATGCGATGGCCTTGCCGCAACTAGGTCCGGGAAAGTCCGCCCGTTTTGAATCGCATCAGCGCGACGACGGACGTCTTCGCGTGACCGGTCGTTTGTCCGACGCCTATGCTTTCCGAACGCCCATGCTGCGCAACGTGACGCGCACTGGTCCGTGGGGCCATGCGGGCGCGCATACTGACTTGGCGCAGTTTTTAGCCTATCACGCTGACCCGGTGTCGGGACAAGAGCGCTTTGAGCGAAACGCCGTTTTGGTTGATTTACCCGGCGCTGCCCCGGACTGGGCGATTTTGGACGATCCAGCGGCGCGCGCTGCGATTTCAGCAAGTTACACAGGGCAGCCCAAATCCCTTTCACCGTCCGATATCCAAGCCCTTCTGGCATTTCTCGATGCGTTGACGGATGAGGCATCGATCACCGGGCGCCTCGGTATTCCGCGGACCGTACCAAGTGGATTGCCGGTTGATCGCTAAGGGCTGATCTTCGCGTGCTGACCTGCGCGGATCGTGCGCCAATCCGTTGCGGTTCCATCGGGCCACCAGACACGTAGCCGAACATCTTCGCTATCCCCAAGGCCAAGGTGCAACGGCAAGAGCGATCCCGAAGCGTGACCGCCGCCAATCGTGCGCTCTCGCCATTCGGTCGCTTGCCCACGATCAATCTCAAGCCAAGCGCCGATGGCAAAGCGATTTGCACCGGACATGCGCAGCTCGACCGTCGCCCAATTCCCGGCATCGGCGCTGCGGTTCATCCAGATCTCAAGCGGTGCGCGTCGGTTGACAACGATCAGGTCCAGCCGCCCATCTCTGTCCAGATCGGCCAGCGCTGCGCCGCGAGAGCGGGCCACGGATGCAATGCCAGCCTGCGCGGCAGCTTCCGAAAAGGTGCCGCCCGTCGTCTGCATCAACAGATTGTTCGGGTCCTGCATGGCGCTGCCCGGCATTTGATCGACGTTGCCTTTGGCAATGAACAGGTCGAGCAAGCCGTCGTTGTCCACGTCCCCAAATTCAGCGTGCCAGCCCGTCGAGGGGCGTCCGTCATCCCCAACATGGGGACGATGGGCCGTGGCGCCGGTCGCAAAGCCAGCGGGCTTGATGCGGCCCGCTTCGTTCATGTGCAGAACCTGATCGCCCATCGAGGTGAGCATAACATCGGGAAACCCATCGCGCTGAAGATCAGCGCTGGCGATGCCCATACCCCAGAGCGAAACGCGATCCCAACCATCCGCTTCATCCCGTTCTTTCAGGGGGTTAAGCCGCCACATTTGTTCATAGCCGCCTCGCACATAGTAGTGGCGATCGTTCGATATGCGCAATTCAACCGCCCCGCTGCGGGTCCAGTCCGAAAACAGCATCGACAGGGCGCAATATCCCGGCGTCAGGTGAACGGGATCGCTGTATTCGCGGCCCTTGGGGCGATAGATCAGATTGGCATCGCAGGCCTCAAACGGTCCATCCGGGTCTGATCGATCCACATAATTGCCGATGGCCAGCGTCGGCCATGACTGGCCGTCTTCCCACGTCGCGCTGAATGCGGTCGACCAACGCGCGCCCGTCTTGAAACCCCAACTGTGCGTGGCATCTGAAAAACCGCACGCCCCATCCCCGCGCAATATGCGGTTTTCACCGACGCGAAGGACCATCAGATCGACATTGCCGTCGCTGTCTATATCGATCGGATACGCTCCGGTGACATTCGTAAGCACGGGTATCTCGCGGCCAGTTTCGAATTCTAACTTCTCGGACGCTCGCTGCACGAAAAGCTGAGCTGGCGCGGTGCCGCCAGCCACATACAGGTCTGGCCGCTGGTCTTGATTGCAATCGAATACAGCGACGCCGCCCCCGACAAAATGCTCCCAACCGCCAGTGTAGAGATGCTCTGACGGCAATGCGCGGCTTGCATCGACAAAAAGGGGCTCCGATGCAGCATAGCTTGCCGTGACGCCGCAAAGGGCTGCCAGAGCGCCGAGATGCCTCATGTATCCGAAACGCTCGTTCCAGACAGCGTCCGCTCGGTAATGTAAGAAAGCGCCTTCGCCGCAGCGCCGGAGGCCCAAAGAAGGTCGCCCCACGCATGGACTTCAACCGCTGGTAACGCGACCCCGGAGTTCAGCGCATGGCGTTTCATGTCTTTTAGGATTTCTTCGGAATACAGAAACTCGTATTGCATACGATCGCCGGACAGAATGATCAGTTGGGGATCAAACAGGTTCACCACATTCGCCATCCCCATGGCAAGGTATTGCCCGGCCCGTTCAAAGATGGAACGCGCTGTCATGTTGCCGGATTTTGCTTCGTTATGCAGGGTTTCCAGTACCTCTTGGATCGCGGCGTTCGGATCCACATCATGGGACGCAAGCGCGGCTTCGCGCACCAGCGCATAGTCGGCGACGTAGGCCTCAAGACAACCGCGTTGTCCGCAACGGCACAGCGCTCCATCCAAAGAAACCTTGGTATGCCCCAATTCCATGCCCATGCCACGCGCGCCTGAATAAAGCTTGTGGTTCAGCACCAGGCCCATCCCGACACCGTGTTCGATGGTCACAACGGCGAAATCGGAAATTTGTCGTCCAACGCCAAACCATAGCTCGGCCAGGGCGACAAGGTTCGCGTCGTTGTCGATCACAACGGGCATCGAAAGCCGGTCTGACAACAGGGCTGATAAATGGACGCGCCGCTCCACCAGAATAGGCGACCAATTGACAAGGCCATCGGCACCAGAAACGAAGCCCGGAACGCCGACACAAGCGGCCGACAAGTCTGACAATTCAACACCTGCCTCGGCGCAGACAGCCTCGATCAGCTTCGCGGTTATTTCAACCAGTTCGCTGGCGCTTGCCCGGGTTCTGGTCGACATCGAGATCGATGCGCGCTGGTTCCCGGCAAAATCATAGATCACAGCCGTCGTCTCGCGATCCGAAAGTTTCACCCCCGCAACAAGGTGGGCTTCGGGCCGCACGGTTAGCAGAATCGGCGGGCGACCTCGCGCAGTTTCAGACGCTTCCGGGGCAAGCTGTTCTTCTTGCAGAAGGCCAAGGTCGATCAATAAGGACGTTTGCGTGGTGACTGACGCGGGGCTTATCCCAAGGTCCTTTGCGATCGTGGCGCGCGATGCCGCGCCTTCTGCACGAATACGCTCGAAGATCGACAAGCGCAGCGAGTCGGACGTCACGCTGAGCGACGTAAAGGGCCCGCAGCCTTTGCTGATCACGTTGGTCTGTGTCTGAGGCCGTGACTCATTCATTATTTCGGGCTCCGAAATTAAATGCGGGGGTAGATAACGAAAATTTCGGATTTTCAGCCATTCTTCTCCCCCTCCCAGCCAAAAACAGACAAATCGACCCCACCAACCTGCAATATTTAATTTGACAGGTAAACTAATAAATTGCAGTCTCCCAGACAGCTTCGAAATAGAAGCAAAATTTGGGAGGATTTTATGAAGAGAAGAACGCTTATCGCAGCACTTGCAGCTGCAACCTGTCTGACGGCCCCGGCCTTTGCTCAGGATCTCACTGTCGGCGTCAGCTGGTCGAACTTTCAGGAAGAACGTTGGAAAACGGACGAGGCGGCTATCAAAGGGGCGCTGGACACAGCTGGCGCAGCCTATGTATCTGCGGACGCGCAATCATCTTCGGCCAAACAGCTTTCCGATGTCGAATCGCTGATCGCTCAGGGTGTCGATGCACTCATCATTCTGGCGCAAGATGCGGCCGCTATCGGCCCAGCTGTTCAGGCGGCTGCCGACGAAGGCATTCCGGTTATCGCCTATGACCGGCTGATCGAAGATGAACGCGCTTACTACCTGACGTTTGACAATGTCGAAGTCGGCCGTATGCAAGCCCGCGCCGTGTTCGAAGCGATGCCCAAGGGTCGTTATGTCATGATCAAAGGCTCGCCGACCGATCCGAACGCAGACTTCCTGCGCGGCGGCCAGCAAGAAATTCTTCAGGCTGCGATTGATGCGGGCGATGTCACTATCGTCGCCGAGGCCTACACCGATGGTTGGGTTCCTGCGAACGCGCAAAAGAACATGGAGCAAATCCTGACCGCGAACGACAATGGCGTTGACGCCGTGGTTGCGTCTAACGACGGCACCGCGGGCGGTGTTGTTGCGGCCCTGACGGCGCAAGGCATGGAAGGCATTCCAGTGTCTGGGCAAGATGGGGATCACGCGGCTCTGAACCGTGTCGCGCTGGGCACGCAGACCGTGTCTGTGTGGAAAGATGCACGCGCGCTTGGCAATGCCGCAGGCGAAATCGCTGTCGCACTTGCAGGCGGCACGGCATTGGGTGACGTCGAAGGAACGATTACGTTCGAAACACCCGGCGGCAATTCGATGAGTGCCACGCTGCTCGCGCCGTTGCCCGTCACCAAAGACAACCTGTCTGCTGTTACGGACGCCGGTTGGATTTCGGTCGACAAACTGTGCCAGGGCGTCAGCGGTGGCCCGGCACCGTGTAACTAAGGTTACCTCCCGGATGGTGGTTCCCTGCATGTGCGGGGGACCACCAATTCCAAACCACTCCAAAATCTCTAACTTTTGATCCTGCGAGCACTTACCATGGTTGCAATCGGAGACTCTGTGATGCCATCCAAGCGGCGCAATATTATCGACACCCTCGAACTGGACATGCGCCTGCTGGGCATGATTGGGGCGTTTGTGGTGATCTGCCTTGTCTTTAATTTCGCCACGGATGGGCGGTTCCTGACGCCGCGCAATCTGTTCAACCTGTCCGTTCAAACCGCGTCCGTTGCGGTTATGGCGACGGGAATGGTGTTTGTTATCGTGACGCGCAACATCGACCTGTCTGTGGGGTCGATGCTGGGCTTTATTGGCATGATCGTTGCCGCCTTGCAGGTGCAGGTGTTGCCGGAACTCCTTGGACTCGGGCATTGGTCCATCTGGATCATCGCGGCGCTTTGCGCGGTCTTCTTCGGTGCATTGCTCGGAGCGCTTCAGGGATGGATTATCGGATATCTCACCGTTCCAGCCTTCATTGTGACGCTGGGCGGTTTTCTTGTGTTCCGCGGCGCAATGTGGTGGGTCACACAAGGTCAAACACAAGCGCCGCTGGATACGACGTTCCGGCTGATGGGCGGCGGTGCGGAAGGAACGCTGGGTGAAACGCTCAGCTGGGGTTTGGGCATCGTCGCGGCGGCCCTTGCTGTTGGGCTGATCCTGATGAGCCGCCGCAGAAAAGTCGGCCATGGGTTTCAGGTCAAACCTGCATGGGCCGAAGCGGTGTTGGCGGCTTTGATCGTTGCACTGATTATCTGCTTTGTCTGGATCATGAACTCTTACCCGATCCCGAAAGGGGCGATGAAACGTATCGCTGCGGCCGAAGGGATTGAATATACCGAGGGCCTTGTCTGGAACCACGGTGTTGCCATTCCGGTCGTCATTCTGATCGCGGTAACCATCGTCATGACCGTGATCGCGACCCGCACACGCTTTGGCCGCTATGTTTACGCCACGGGTGGCAATCCAGAGGCCGCAGCCCTGTCCGGCATCAACACGCGCCTGCTGACGGTGAAAGTCTTCGCCCTGATGGGGGCACTCACCGGGATTTCAGCGATCATCGCCTCCGCGCGGCTGAATGCGGTCGATGTGGGGCTTGGCACGCTGGACGAATTGCGCGTCATTGCGGCGGCTGTCATCGGGGGCACCGCGCTGTCGGGCGGCTTTGGGACGATCTACGGCGCAGTGATTGGTGCGCTGATCATGCAAACCTTGATTTCAGGCATGGCCTCGGTGGGCGTTGATGCACCGCTACAGTCGATTGTTGTCGGCGTTGTTCTCGTGCTCGCTGTTTGGATCGACATCGTCTATCGCCGCAAAACGGGAGCTGACAAATGATTGACCGTTCTGGAACACCGCTCGTCGAACTGGACGACATCTCGATCTCATTTGGGGGCATCAAAGCGGTCGATCACGTCTCGGTCGACCTGTATCCCGGCGAAGTGGTCGGCCTGCTCGGCCACAACGGTGCGGGCAAGTCCACACTGATCAAATGCCTCTCCGGGGCCTATCAAATGGACAGCGGTTCAATCCGCATCAATGGCGAGAGCGCCACGATCAACAACCCGCGCGATGCACGCGCTTATAACATCGAAACGATCTATCAGACGCTGGCTTTGGCCGACAATCTGGATGCTGCTTCGAACTTGTTTCTGGGCCGCGAAATTGTCCGCTCTTCGGGGTTCGTCGATGACGACGTCATGGAGGCGGAAACCCGCAAGATCATGGGCCGCCTTAACCCGAATTTCCAGAAATTCGCATCGCCCGTGTCGGCCCTTTCGGGCGGGCAGCGCCAATCTGTTGCCATCGCGCGGGCGGTCTATTTCAACGCCAAGATCCTGATCATGGACGAGCCAACGGCCGCACTTGGTCCGCAAGAGACGCAAATGGTGGCCGAACTGATACAAGAGTTGAAACGGCAAGGTCTGGGCATCTTCCTGATCGACCATGACGTGCATCAGGTCAAAGCCCTGTGCGACCGCGCCGCTGTGATGAAGAACGGTCAACTTGTCGGCACGGTTGATGTTGATGCGGTGTCTACCGATGACATTCTGGCGATGATCATTGCGGGCAAGAAGCCCGACCATCTGGCGGCCTGACATGTATCTTGGTCTTGACCTTGGAACCTCTGCCCTCAAGGCCCTGCTGATCGATGAGCAAGAGGCGATTGTTGCCGAAGTGACGGCACCGCTTAGCGTCTCTCGGCCCCATGACGGGTGGTCCGAACAAGCGCCTGCCGATTGGATCGCGGCGACCGAGACGGCCATGGACGCGCTTAGCGCCAAAGCGGATCTGTCAGCCGTTAAGGGCATCGGCCTGTCGGGCCATATGCATGGCGCAACGATGCTGGATGCCGCAGACACGCCGCTGTGGCCTTGCATTCTGTGGAACGACACGCGCTCCTCTTTGCAGGCAAACGACATGGATGCCGCGCCGAACTGGCGCAAGCTGTCTGGCAATATCGTCTTTCCCGGCTTCACGGCACCCAAGGTCCAATGGATGCGTGAAACCCATCCCGAGATCTTCGACAAAATCGCGACTGTCCTGTTGCCGAAGGACTATCTGCGGCTCTGGCTGACGGGCGAAAAAGTCGCCGAGATGTCAGATGCCGCTGGCACAAGCTGGCTGGATACTGGCGCACGGGACTGGAGCGATGACCTTCTGGGGCACTCCGGCCTGTCGCGCGATGCGATGCCGCGTCTTGTGGAAGGCAGCGATGTGTCCGGCACGCTTAGGGGCGAACTGGCCAGCAAATGGGGCTTGGCGACATCGGTTCCCGTGGCGGGCGGGGCAAGTGACAACGCGGCCTCGGCGATCGGCATGGGCGTCGTCAAAAGCGGGCAGGCTTTCGTCTCTCTTGGCACATCGGGGGTGCTGTTCGCGGCATGCGATGGCTATCGCCCGGACCCGGACACCGCAATTCACACCTTTTGCCATGCGCTGCCGGGCATGTGGCACCAAATGGGTGTGATCCTTGCGGCAACGGATGCGCTGAACTGGTGGGCTGGGCTCGTTGGCAGCACTGCCGCCGAGTTGACGCGCGGTCTTGGACATTTGCGCGCGCCGGGCCGGACGGCCTTTCTGCCGTATCTCGGAGGTGAGCGCACGCCTTTGAACGATGCGTCTGTGCGCGGTGGTTTTGTCGGGCTGGATCATGCCACCGACCGCGATGCGGGAACACGCGCTGTACTGGAAGGCGTTGCCTTCGCGCTGGCAGATTGCCGCGATGCATTGGCGACCGCTGGCACGACGTTCGACAGTTGTATCGCGATCGGTGGTGGCAGCCAGTCCCGCTATTGGCTGGAGGTCGTCGCCACAGCGCTGGACACCCCGTTGCAAGTCCCGAAAGACGGCGGGTTCGGGGCGGCCTTTGGTGCCGCGCGGCTCGGGAAAATGGCCGCGAGCGGAGACAAGGACGGCACGCTGAAACAGAGTTTCGAGCGCACCATTCAACCCGTCAGCGCCCTCACGGATGACTTTAAACACGCCCATGCCCGCTATCGTGCGGCGGCGCGCCACTTGCAGGACCTGTCATGACAGACTTTTTCAAAGATATCCCCGAGATCAAATTCGAAGGCATGGACAGCGACAACGAGTTCGCCTTTCGCCACTACAACCCTGCGGAAATGATTGACGGTAAATCCATGGCCGAACATCTCCGATTTTCTGTCGCGTATTGGCACAGCTTCGCATGGCCCGGCGGAGATCCGTTTGGCGGGCAGACCTTTGAGCGCCCTTGGTTCGGCGAGACGATGGAATTGGCGAAGTTGAAAGCCGATGTCGCCTTCGAGATGTTCCGCATCCTCGGTCAGCCCTACTATTGCTGGCATGACGCCGACGTGCGCCCCGAGGGCGACACGCTGGCCGAATCCCGCGCGCGCATGGAAGAGATCACCGACTATCTCGGCGAAAAAATGGAAGCGAGCGGCACCAAACTGCTTTGGGGCACGGCCAACCTGTTCTCCCATCGCCGCTTCATGAGCGGGGCTGCGACAAATCCTGACCCGGATGTCTTTGCCTACTGCGCCGCGACAGTGAAATACTGCATGGATGCAACACAGAAACTGGGCGGCGAAAACTACGTCCTTTGGGGGGGGCGCGAGGGGTATGAAACACTCCTGAACACGGACCTGAAACGCGAGCGTGAACAGGCGGGCCGTTTCTTGTGCAAAGTGGTCGACTACGCGGCAAAGATTGGTTTCAAGGGCACAATCCTGATCGAACCCAAGCCGCAAGAACCGACCAAGCATCAATACGATTTTGATGTGTCCACGGTGTACGGTTTCCTGAAGGATTTCGGTCTTGAAGACGTGGTCAAAGTGAACATCGAACAGGGTCACGCCATCCTTGCCGGGCATTCCTTCGAACATGAACTTGCCACGGCCTCGGCCCTTGGCATTTTCGGGTCCATCGACATGAACCGGAATGACTATCAATCCGGCTGGGACACGGACCAATTCCCCAACAACGTGCCGGAAGTTGCAATGGCCTACTACGAAGTTCTGCGCGCAGGCGGTTTTACAACTGGCGGCACAAATTTCGACGCCAAGCTGCGCCGCCAGTCGCTCGACCCGCAGGATCTGATCTTGGGCCATGTGGGCGGCATGGATGTGTGCGCGCGCGGTTACAAGGCCGCGATGAACATGTTGAACGACGGTGCGCTGGAGGCCGCGCGCAACGCACGCTATGCGGGCTGGAACACGCCCGAAGGCGCCGCGCTGCTGGAGCAAAGCTTGGAAGACATCGCCGCGCAGGTCGAAGCCAACGGCATCAATCCGTCCCCCAATTCAGGGCGTCAGGAACGGCTTGAAAACTTGGTGAACAAGTTCGTCTGACCCCGCCCGCGCCGAAAGGCCATGCGACTTGATCGAAGCGGCATATGCTGTGC
>CAZPXE010000058.1:0-12797 GCA_964590545.1 uncultured Rhodobacterales bacterium
CGCCGATGCCTTTAAACACCGCTTGCTGGTTCCAAGGCTCACCCACGCAGTAACCATGGATCGTGCCCGCTTCGAGCGTTGCTGGCATTTGCGGCGGAGGCGTCACGGACAGGAACACGTCGGCAGCGATTTGGCCTGTCACGTTCTCGGGGCTGTAGTAGCCGGGGTTGATGCCGCCAGCAGCGAGCCAATAGCGCAGCTCGTAATTGTGGGTCGAGACCGGGAAAACCATGCCCATGTTGAAGGGCTCGCCCTTGGCGTTGAACTCTTCGATCACTGGCACCAGCGCTTCGGCGCTGATCGGGTGTTGCGGGCGGCCATCATCCATCGACGGGATATGCGGGCGCATCTTTTCCCACACTTCGTTGGACACTGTGATGCCGTTGCCGTTCAGGTCCATCGAGAAGGGCGTGATGATATGCGCCTCGGTGCCGTAGCCGATGGTGGCTGCCAGCGGCTGGCCTGCGAGCATGTGCGCGCCGTCAAGTTGGCCGTCAATCACACCGTCCAACAGCACTTTCCAGTTCGCTTGTGCTTCCAGCGTAACGAACAGGCCTTCATCGAGGAAGTAGCCGTTTTCATACGCCACAGCGAGCGGCGCCATGTCGGTCAGCTTGATGAAGCCAAAGGTCAGCTCGTCCTTTTCAAGGTCCAGCAATTCCGCGTGCAGCGGGCCTGCAAGAGCCAAGGCGGCTGTGGCTGTTACCAGCAATTTTTTCATAGTGTTTCCTTTCTAAAATCCGGGCTTTTGGGAGGAGTGACGCCGGACAAACACAAAAAGGCCGCTTGCGCTTCGCCGAGTGTGGCAAAGAGCGAGCAGCCTTGCTCAAAACTTCCCGATCATTGGGAGAATTCAGTAGCGTGCCACTCCATTGCGGCGCGCTGTGGGTTTGGTTCTATAGTGCAAACTGCCCGAGACCAGTTGATTTCTGCGCCGCGGCGAGAATTCAAGGATGAGCCGGGAGTTAATGCTCAAAATTTGTGCGCTCAGACTCCAATGGCTCAAAAACGCGCCCATCAAAAAACGCATCCCGGCACAGAATCAGATTCCCGAGGGCAGAGGCGGCGGGCGTGTCTTCGACCAGCTTGCCTTCCATTTTGGAGGACGCACCGGGCAGGTCAGCTGTGGTTTTCTGCATCGCGATCCGGAACAGGTCGGGCCGGAACGCCGATTGCGCCTTCAGCCGCGCTTCATCCACGTCCAGACCATAGCGCTGCGCAAGCTGCTGCCCGATCCATTCGGCTTGACTGCGCCACGGGAAGCCTGCGGCACCTGCATGAAACTCCACAAAGCGCGGCACCTGGCGTTCATCGCCCGACGCGTTGATCATCAAACGCCCGCTCAGCGCGCGGTCCAGCAATTCGGGGGCGAGGTTCAGATAATGGGGGCGGCTCAGCATCTCTGCCGCAAGCAAGGACGAGCCATGTTGCGACAGCCACCGCCCAGCGCGCCAAACAGCGCGGATCAACCGACTCGACAGGTTCCGCTCGGTCTCGGCCCAGTCAGTCCGAACGGCAAGCACTTTTTCGGGCGCAAAGGACCAGATCGCGGTGCCAGGCAGCAGCAGGTCTCCGACGCCAGTGTCGACAATGCGTGAACCCCACGGCTCTCCTACGCAAAACGCGTCAATTTCTCCCGCCGCCATGGCATCGGGCATCAGTGGGGGTGGCACGGTGCTGATCTCCAGCAGGCCCTCGGTACTGCCCATTAGCGTCGTGAGCCAGTAATTCACCAATTCAGCGTGCATGGAGAATGGGAAGGGTACGCCAATCCTGAGCGGTGCCACATCCAGCGCCAGCAAGGCCGCGCCCGCTTTGCGTGCATCCGCGAAGTCGAAATCGTGCCCCGCAGCCCGCAGCTTGTCGCCCAGATGGCGGCTTACCCCAAAAACGTTGCCGTTCATCGACATGACCTGCACTGCAGAAATCTGACTTGGCAGCCGCGCAAGCCCAATCGCCGCCGCAACCGGCAGGCCCGACAGCATCTGTGCCGCGTCCACTTGCCCGAATGCCAGCATATCCCGCAGGCTTGACCAAGAGGGCGCGCTGCGCAGGTCCAGCGCGATACCTTCTTCAGCAGCGAACCCCATCTCATGCGCGATAATAACGGGGGCCGCGTCGACCAGCGGTACGAATCCAATGGCAAGAGTTGTCTGCTTCATGACAAAAGGCCCGCCGCCGTCACCAGCGCCTCGGCCACATCGGCGACGCGCTTGCCCTGATCCATCGCCGCTTTGCGCAGGATGGCATAAGCCTCATCCTCGTTGACCGAGCGGGCCTTCATGATCATCCCCTTCGCGCGGTCGATCACTTTGCGCTCTTCCAATGCACGCTTGGTCTCAGCCAGTTCCGTGCGCATCCGCTGGAACACCCGGAACCGGGCAATCGCCGCTTCTAAAACGGTTTGCACGCGGTCGGGCTGAAGACCGTCCACCACATAAGCCGACACGCCCGCCTCAATGGCGGCTGCCGAAAGCCCCTCACTGGTCTGATCCACGAACATCGCAACGGGGCGGTCCAACGGTCCAGAGGCGAGAGCCAGCTCTTCCAGCGTGTCACGAGAGGGGTTGGCGATATCGATCAGAACGATATCCGGCTCGAACGCCTTGATGTTGCGGGCAAGGCTCGTCGGTTCGGCAATCACATGGATATCAAAACTGCCCGCCGCCGTCAGACTGTCCACGATCAGCAGCGCGCGGTCGCGATCAGCTTCGACAACAACGATGGAAATCTTCTTCGACATTTCATGCGAGGTGGCATTGCCGAGGGCAACAGGCAATTGCAATCGCCCTCAAGGCCCGAAACCAGAGGAGACTTTTTCGCCAAGCGCCTAAGTATTGTGCATCGCACGGTCAGGGCAGCACGGCCGTGGCCTCGACCTCCACCAGGAACTCTGGCCGGGTAAATCCGCTGACAATCATCAACGTCGAGGCGGGCAGAACCGGAACGCTGTCAAGAAATCGGTCCCGAGCCGCCATGTAGTCGGGAAAGTAAGCGCGGTCCGTGACATAGGCGTTCAAACGCACAATATGCTCCGGGCCTGCCTGCGCATCAGTGAGAATCGCGAGGATATTGGCGAAACAGATATCGGCTTGCGCAGAAACGCTATTGGGAATGTTCCCGTCTGCACCAAGTCCCAACTGTCCGGATGTGACCAACACACGCCCCGCCTCGGCAACGATGCCATGAGAGTATTTTCCGAACGGCGGCGCGATCTGGGTTGGGGTAAGAGGCGTCATGTGGGTCTCCGGCAATTCAACCTAAAGTCGGGCAATTTTGCACCAATAACGACTCTGAAGCGCACAGAAAGCAAGCATGGCGGCTGGATTCGCACAAAAATTAATCGCACCCTCCGCCGAATGCCCAAAAACGTGCTGAAAAAGGTGCCAGACGCGCCGCGCCAAACGACCATCTGCCCAAACAACACAGCGGAGTGAAAGATGAAACTGGCATTTACAGTGATGGGCGCGGCGCTTGGACTGGCGTCGATGGCAATGGCCGATGGTCATGCGAAGAAGGCCGTCTTCGGCACCAATTGGTTGGCACAGGCGGAGCATGGCGGCTTTTACCAATCCGTCGCGGACGGCACCTATGCCGAGTGCGGTCTGGACGTTGAGATCGTTTCAGGTGGCCCGCAGGTGAACAACCGCGCGCTGCTGCTCGCGAACCGTATCCAGTTCCATATGGGCGGCGACATGCTGCAGGCCTTTAACGCGGTGGCCGAAGACATCCCGGTCGTCTCCGTCGCAGCGATTTTCCAAAAGCACCCACAGGTCATCGTAGCCCACCCCGACGTGGCAAGCTGGGATGACCTGAAGGACAAGACCTTGCTGATCGGCGACAATGGCTTCACCAGCTATTACCAGTGGATGATCGCCGAGCATGGCTTCACCGCTGAACAACGCCAACCTTATACTTTTAACCCAGCCCCGTTCCTTGCGGATACCGGAAAGGCGATGCAGGGCTATCTGAGCTCCGAGCCGTTCCTGATTGAAAAAGAAGGTGGCTTTAAACCCAATGTGTTCCTGATCGCTGACGCAGGCTATTCGACCTACGCCACCACGATTGAGGCGATGCAATCTACCATCGATAGCGACCCGGAAATGGTGCAATGCTTCGTCGATGGCTCGCTGACAGGGTGGTACAACTACCTCTACGGCGACAGTTCTGGCGCGGATGCGATGATCCTTGAGGCCAATGCGGAGATGACGCAGGACAAGATCGAATACGCCAAGTCCAAGATGCTGTCAGAAGGCATCGTGGATAGCGGCAAGGCGCTTGAGACCGGGATCGGCGCAATGTCGGATGAAACCATCGGTGATTTCTTCAACAAGATGGTGACAGCGGGTGTTATCTCTGGCGATATCGACTGGAAAGCCGCCTACACGCTGGACTTCACTAACAAGAAAGTCGGCATGGACATCAAACCCTGACCTGAGACTTAACAAGTTCGGAGGCGCGCAGCTTGCGTGCCCCCGGACGGAGACTTACCCAAAATGTCAAAGGTTGCCCCGTTTGATACGCGCGCTGAATTGATGCGCGTCAATGCTGTGGACAAGGTGTTCCCCGGCAATGTCGAAGCCCTGCGCAACATGTCCCTGACGGTGCGCGAGGGGGACTTCATTTCTCTCCTCGGTCCGTCCGGCTGCGGCAAGTCAACCGCGTTGCGTCTGATTGCAGGGCTGAGTGAGCCGACATCAGGCAAGATTACATGGGCTGGCGGGCGGCACGATGGCGACCTTGGTGTTGTGTTTCAGGAACCGACTCTGATGCCTTGGGCGACGGTCGCGCAGAATGTCTACCTGCCATTTCGGCTAGAGGGGAAAACCTACAACGCGGTGAAAGACGACATTCTCGATGTTCTCCGCCTCGTCGGCCTGGACAAGTTCCAAAACGCCTATCCCCGCGAACTATCAGGGGGGATGAAAATGCGCGTCTCGATCGCACGCGCGATGGTGACACAGCCCAAACTGATCCTGATGGACGAACCTTTTGCGGCGCTGGACGAAATCACCCGCTTCAAGCTGAACAATGACCTGTTGGAGATGCAAGCACGGGTGGGCTGTACGGTGATCTTTGTAACCCACTCTGTTTTTGAAAGCGTGTTCCTGTCGGACCGCATCATCGTCATGGCCGCCCGCCCCGGCCGCGTGATCGAAGAGGTGCGCGTTGACGCGCCCTACCCGCGCGACGAAGATTTCCGCACCTCCGCCGAGTATGCCGCCCATTGCCGCGCCGCCTCGCGGGCGTTGGAAAAAGCCATGGAAGCCGCCGCATGAGTTCCGTTGACGCCCAAACCCCCATAGCCGCCCCAACGGAAGACGCCGAAGAAGCTGCCCGCGCGCGCCGTCGGAAGATAGAGCAAATCGCGCGCTATACGCTGCCTTTCATCGTGTTGTTCGCAATGATCTGGCTGTGGGATCGGATCGTGGTTTGGAACGAAATCCCCCACTACATCCTGCCCGGACCGGACAGGGTCTGGGGCTCGCTGACCGGAGACTGGGATATTCTGAGCGATGCGGCGCTTATCACAGCGCGCACGACGATGCTCGCGCTCGTCAGTGCTGTGATCGGTGGCGCAGGTCTTGCGGTTCTGTTCAATCAATCGAAGCTGGTTGAAATGTCGTTCTATCCCTACGCAGTTATCCTGCAGGTGACGCCAGTGGTTTCCATTGCACCGCTGATCTTCATCTACATCGAGGACAAGACCACTGCGATGGTGTTCTGCGCATGGATCGTCGCGTTCTTCCCTGTGCTCAGCTCGACAACGCTCGGCCTGAATTCCGTCGATCACAACCTGCGCGATCTGTTCCGCATCTATGGCGCGTCACGGTGGCAGCGGCTGTATATGCTGCAACTGCCCTCGGCACTTCCCTATTTTCTTGGCGGATTGAAAATCGCCGGGGGGCTGTCGCTGATCGGGGCTGTGGTTGCGGAATTGGTGGGCGGGACAGCAGGCGTTGGCACAGGGCTTGCGTTCCGCATTCAGGAGGCAGGTTACAGGCTGAATATTGCGCGCATGTTTGCCGCGCTGTCGGTAGTCGCCGCGATGGGCGTGCTCATCTTCGCCTCGCTCTCGCTTTTGTCCCACATGCTTCTGCGCAAGTGGCATGAAAGCGCGTTGAAGCGGGAGGGGTGATGTCCTTTGCCACCCTGCCCGACGGTCCTGTGCGGCTGCAAAACGTCTCTATTCCGGGGGTTTTCGCGGGAACAGACGCGCCGTTTGTGGTGACGGACCTGTCCATCGCAGATGGCGTGATTGTACCCGAAGGCGGCACTCCGGTGGATATGGCCCGCGCCATTGTTCTGCCTTCCTTCATCGACATGCACACCCATCTGGACAAAGGCCATATCTGGGACCGCGCGCCGAACCCCGACGGGACCTTCATGGGCGCGCTGACCACCGTGGGCGCGGATCGCGAGGCGAATTGGTCCGCCGAAGATGTGCGCGCGCGGATGAATTTCGCGCTGCGTTGCGCCTATGCGCATGGGACGCGCGCGATCCGCACCCATCTGGATTCAATCCCGCCACAAGACAGTATTTCATGGCCTGTATTCGCCGAATTGCGCACGGAATGGGCCGACAGGATCGATCTGCAAGCCGCTTGCCTGTTGGGCTGTGACCGGGTCGAACTGGACGGCGCATTCCTGCATACGGCTGATCTGGTGGCGGATGCCGGGGGTGTTCTTGGCCTTGTCACCTACCCGGTAGAGGATCTGAAAGACCGACTTCTCAAGTTCTTCCGCATCGCGGCTGAACGGGGCCTGCCTGTCGATTTCCATGTGGATGAAACGATGGATGCCAGCGTCGAAACCCTGCGCCTGATCGCCGAGACTGTCCTTGAGACAGGCTTCGACGCGCCCGTTGTCGTCGGCCATTGCTGCTCGCTCAGCACACAAGACGAGGCGCGGGCGCTGTCAACGCTGGATCTGGTGGCAAAGGCCGGGCTGAACGTCGTGTCGCTGCCCATGTGCAACATGTATCTGCAGGATCGACATCCGGGCCGAACCCCGCGCGGTCGGGGCGTGACGCTGGTGCATGAGATGAAGGCGCGCGGGATCAATATCAGCTTCGCCTCTGATAACACCCGCGATCCGTTTTATGCCTATGGTGATCTGGATATGTTGGAAGTGATGCGTGAGGCGACGCGGATTGGGCAGTTGGACCATGCAGCGCCTGACTGGATGCAGGCATTCTTTACCAATCCGGCCCTTGCTTGCGGCTTTGACGCCCCTTACCTGACCCCCGGTGCGCCCGCCGATCTGGTGATCTGCAAGGCCCGCTCGCTGACCGAACTCTACGCCCGCCCACAATCGGATCGCATCGTGATCCGGGGCGGTGCGCAGATTGATACGACCCTGCCCGATTACGCCGAACTCGACCCGTTGATGGAGACCCCATGACCGACATCGCAGCCGCCAAAGCCGCCCTTGCCCATCTGGATATCGAAGCGAGCGAGGCGAATATCCGCGCCTCCAGCCGCGATTTCTTCTGGTACTCGCCGGTGCTCAAGACCCGGCTGGACCATGTGGTGGCCGATTTCGTGGTGCGGCCCCGGTCCGAGGCGGAGGTGATTGAGATCCTCAAGACCTGTTACGCCCATGACGTGCCGGTCACGACGCGCGGCGCGGGCACGGGAAATTACGGGCAAGCCATGCCGCTGGAAGGCGGCTGCGTCATGCATCTGAGCCATATGAACGCAGTGAAAGAGGTGCACCCGGGCCGCGTTATCTGCGAGCCCGGCGTGCTGCTGAAGGACCTTGATGCCGCGTGTATCGCGCAATCGGGGCAGGAAATCCGCATGTTCTCCTCGACTTGGGCCACCGCGACCATTGGCGGCTTCATCGCGGGCGGCTCCGGCGGCGTCGGCTCCTGCACATGGGGCAGCCTGCGCGATCTGGGCAACATTATCCGCCTGCGCGTTGTGACGATGGAGGAAGAGCCACGCATCCTCGAATTTACGGGTGAGGAACTGGCCCGCGTCTCCCACGCCTATGGCACCAACGGGATCATCACCGAGATCGAGATGCCCCTCGCCCCCGCCTATGATTGGGTACAGATGTTCGTGACGACTGAGGATTTCGGCGAGGCGATGCAATTCGCGGACGCGCTGGCCAATTCCGATGGTATCCTGATCAAACTGGCGAGCGTGTATGAGGCCCCCACCGCACATGATTACTTCCAGCGCGTGAAGCCCTACGTGACCGAGCGGGATCACCTGATCGGCCTCATGGTCGCGCCGCATTCGATGGATGGGTTCGAGACGTTGCTGGCCCGCACACCGGGGCTGAAACAGATCTATCGCTCCGATGACAACGACTGGGCGCGCACACCGGGGCATGTATTCGAATATGGCTGGAACCACACGACGCTGCGCGCGCTGAAGGTTGATCCCAGCATCACCTATCTGCAAGTGCGCTATGGCTTCCCGGAGCATATGGAACTGGTCGAACGGATGCGGACCGAATTTGCGCCCGAAGTGCTGCAACACCTCGAAGCGATCCGCATGGGTGGAAAGATCGGCTTTGCGGGGCTGAGCCTTGTAAAATTTACCACCGAAGATCGGCTGGACGAGATCGTTCGCATCCACGAAGAAGCGGGTGCGCTGATCTTCAACCCCCACCGCTACACACTGGAAGAAGGCGGGCGACAAACGGTCGATGACACGCAGCTGAACTTCAAACGCGAAGCCGATCCCAAAGGGTTGCTGAACCCCGGAAAGATGATCGCGTGGGATGATCCGAACTGGGGGTACGAGCAGATGTATGCCTATCCCAAGCTGCAAGCGGCGGAATAACCCATGCCGCGCGCGCTGGTCCTGTTTGCACATCCCTGCCCTGAAAGCTTCTCAGCGGCGCTGCATAAAACGACGGTGGAGGCGCTGACCAAATCCGGCTGGGAGGTGGACGATTGCGATTTGAACGCCGAAGGGTTCTCTCCCGTCCTGACCGAGAGCGAGCGGCGCGCTTACCACGACGAGCCGGGCAATATCGGCCCTGTTTCAAGCTATGTGGAGCGTCTGCGCGCCGCGGATGCGATGGTCATGGTCTTTCCGGTTTGGAATTTCGGCTATCCCGCGATCCTCAAAGGGTTTCTGGACCGCGTGTTCCTGCCCGGTGTGTCCTTCAAGCTCGAAGACGGTAAAGTGAAGCCCAACCTGACCCAAATCCGCAAGCTGGCGGCTGTCACGACCTATGGCGGAACGCGTATGCGCGCCATGCTGTGCGGTGACCCCCCGCGTAAGTGTGTCACACGCGCGGTCTGGCATGTTTGCCGACCGGAAAAGATGCGGTACCTTGCCTTATACGACATGAACCGCGCCTCAGACGCGCAGCGCGGATCGTTTCTGACACGCGTCCAGACCGAGATGGAGGCACTTTGAATGCGGGCATTGGTTGTCTATTGTCATCCAAGACCTGACAGTTTCACCGCCGCCGTCCGCGATGAGGTTTTAGACGCCCTCGCGGAACGCAATATCGAAACAAGGCTGGTGGATTTATATGCGGATGGGTTTGATCCGGTGATGAGCGGTCCCGAACATACCGACTACGAAGACCTCTCGATCAACAAAGCCGGGAATGAGCATTACATCAGCGATCTGACTTGGTGTGATACGCTGATTTTCGTTTATCCAACATGGTGGTATGGGCTGCCCGCGATGCTCAAAGGTTGGCTAGACCGGGTGCTGGTCCCCGGCGTCGCCTTCCTGATGCCGGATACGGAACATAAGAATATCAGGCCCGGCTTGGTCCATATCAAACGGCTGAGCGTGTTCACGACGTGCGGAGCAAGCAGATGGCTAACCTTTCTTGTGGGCGCGCCGGGCAAAAGGACGCTTACGCGCGGGCTACGGTTTATCTGTGACAAAGGTTGCAAGACGGATTTTGCGGCGCATTACCTGATGGACAGCTCAACGCCCGAAAGCCGCGCTGCTCATTTGGCAAAGGTCAGGCGCAAGATGGCCCGCTTCGTTGGCCCGGCCCCGACCGCTCAGGTGGCGCGCGCATGATACCGGTGCTCGACTGGCGCGGGTTTGCTTCGGATCCCGATGGTTTTTCGACCGAGTTGGGTAAGACTTGCCGCGAGACGGGGTTTTTCCTGCTCACCAACCACACCGTGCCGGAGGATCTGCGCGCGGCAGTGTTCGCGCAGGCAGACGCGTTCTTTTCTCTGCCGCGTCAGGAGAAGCAAAAGGTCTCGATCCTCAACACCCCGCATTTCCGTGGCTGGGGAAAGCCGGGCGATGAGAGCCTTGATGAGACGAGCCCCCTGATCGACACCAAAGAAACCTTCAATATCGGTTTCGATTTGCCTGATGATGACCCCCGCGTGCTGGCCGGAGAGCCGTTTCGCGGTGTGAACCAATGGCCGGACCTCGACGGTTTCGCGGAGACGATGCGGCGCTACTACGATGCCGCGCTAGCCCTCGGCGTCGACATCCACCGTGCGTTCGCGCGTGATCTGGGGCTGGAGCCAGAGCATTTCAGCCCCTGTTTCCAAGACCCACTCGCCGCGCTGCGCCTGCTCAGCTACCCGCCCGCGACCGGTGCCGCACAAGAGATCGGCGCAGGTGCGCATACCGATTACGGCGCGATCACGCTGCTGATGACGGATGGAGAACCGGGACTGCAAGTGCGGCCCCGCGATCAGGATTGGGTGGACGTGCCGCATGTGGACGGGGCTTATGTGGTCAATATCGGGGACTGCCTGATGCGCTGGACCAACGATATCTACCGCTCTACCCCGCACCGGGTGCTGCCGCCGAAACGCCGCCGACGTTCTGTTGCGATGTTCATCGAGGCAAATCCCGATACCATCGTCGCCGCCCTGCCCGGCACGGGCGATCCGAAATACCCCCCCATTCGCGCGGCGGACTACCTGATGTCCCGCCTTGACGCGACCTATGCCCCGAAGGATGCCACATGACACGCCGCCTTGATTGGTGCGACTACCGCTTTGCCGAATTCGCCGACTGCGATCCGGCCAATACCATCGCCATCCTGCCCACCGCCGCCATCGAACAGCACGGCCCGCACTTGCCCGTCGGCACTGACACGCTCATCGCAGAAGGGATGCTCGCCCAATTCCGCGCCGATTGTCCCGATGATCTGGATGTGCGCATCTTGCCAGTCCAAAGCGTTGGCAAATCCAACGAGCACCTCTGGGCCCCCGGCACTGTCACCCTGACCGCCGCGTCTGCTCTGCAAGCCTGGACAGAGATTGGTTTGTCGGTGGCCCGTGCCGGGCTGCGCAAGATCGTGATTGTGAACTCCCACGGCGGAAATCTCGACCTCATCTCGATCCTGTCGCGTGAATTGCGGGTGCAGGCGAATATGCTGGCCGTGAAATGCCAATGGGGTGCGTTTGGTTATCCAGAGGGGATGTATTCCAGCCGCGAAATGGCCTTCGGGATACATGGCGGGGATGTGGAAACCTCGCTAATGCTGAACTTCCGTCCCGAAACGGTGGATATGTCCGAAGCGCGTGACTTTGTGTCGAGCGCCGAAACCTCAACCCTGTCCCCCATTGGCCCGGTCAGCTATGGCTGGATCGCCAGCGATCTGAGCAATGCGGGTGTTGTCGGTGATGCCAGCCTCGCCACAGCGGAAAAGGGCCTCGTTACGACGCAACACCAAGTCGCTGGGTTCATCGACCTGCTGCGCAAGGTCCGCGATGCCGAGCTGTTTGCGGATTAAAGCACCTAACCCGTTGCACCGCGGCGCCTTTCCGCGCATGGATTGCACAGCGCATCCGATGCGTATTGAGGGAGGGAAACGACATGATCCTGTGTTGCGGCGAAGCCTTAATCGACATGATACCAGCCCCGACAAAGGCAGGCGGCACCGGTTTCGTTCCCCATACCGGCGGGTCGGTCTTTAACACAGCAATTGCGCTTGGCCGCTTGAATGCAACAGCCGGGATGGTCAGTGGCGTGTCAAACGACACGTTCGGTGCGCTTCTCGCCGATGACCTCATCGCGAACGGTGTGAACACCGATCACCTGATCCGATCTGACCGACTGACAACAATGGCTATTGTCCACCTAAAAGACGGCAGCGCCACCTACTCTTTCTATGATGAGAATTCTGCTGGGCGCATGATCGCTCCGGACGATCTGCCGAGCGTTCCGGACCATGTTTCAACCCTGTTCTTCGGCGGTATCAGCCTCGCCGCCGAACCTGCCGCCGACAGCTATGCGCATCTTTTGACAGGCCATGCAGAGAGCAAACTGATTATGCTCGACCCAAATATCCGGCCCGGTTTCATAACGGATAAAGCTCGGTTCCGGACGCGGCTATCCGGTATGATGGAGTGCAGCGATATAGTTAAACTTTCGGATGAAGACTTGGCCTGGTGGACGGAAACCGACGCCCCTCTTGAAGAGCAAGCCCGGTCCATTCTAGCCTTGGGCGCGCGTTTGATCCTTGTGACATGTGGAGCCGACGGTGTGTTGGCAGTGCGACAGGACGGTGCGCTGAAAGTGGCGTCAGAACCCGCAAATGTTGTCGACACAGTCGGCGCGGGTGACACGTTCAACGCGGGCTTTCTTGCGGCACTTGAACGGGCTGACGCTTTGTCAAAGCCAATGCTTAAGTCGTTGCCGGATGATAGGTTGCGCGACGCGCTTTTGCTTGGCGCGCGGGCGGCGGCGGTGACCGTGTCGCGTGCTGGGGCCAATCCACCGACCGCGGATGAGCTTGGCTTGGTCTGATCCGTTGGCGTTTCGAGAAAATGTTGAATCGCGAATACCCTGTCACGCCTTCGGCGCTCTCGGGATATCGGCGTCACATTCTGA
>CAZPXE010000059.1:0-6423 GCA_964590545.1 uncultured Rhodobacterales bacterium
CGATGAGCACGAAGCTGGCCACCAATCAGATCGAGATTTCGCTGGGCGAGATTTCCCCCTTCACCAATGGCGATATCGCCTTCCACCAGCGCATCGGCACGCCGCTGATGGCGTGGTCGCCGCTGGGCGGGGGGGCTTTGATGACGGATGGCGGGGCGGTCGCTGCGGTGGCCGATGAGATTGCGGCAGAGCAGGGTGTGGACCGCGCCGCGGTGGCGGTGGCCTTCCTGCTGGCGCACCCCTCGCGGATCATTCCGGTGATGGGCACGAATAACCTTGATCGCATTGCCAAAATTTCAGACGCGTTGAAGGTCAAATTGGATCGTGAAAGCTGGTATCGTCTGTATGAGGCGGCGCTGGGAACAGAGGTGCCTTGATGAACGCTTTGACACATGACATGTCGCCTGCGATGACCCGCTCTTTCACGCCTGACCCCGCCGACACGCGCAGCTTGCGCGATGCGTTCGGCCAATTCGCCACGGGCGTCACCATTGTGACATGCGCAAGCGATGAGGGGCCGGTGGGCATCACGGCGAACAGCTTTTCGTCCCTGTCGCTGGACCCGGCTTTGGTAATGTGGGCTGTGGACCGCCATTCGCGCCGGTTCGGGTTCTTTGAAGCGGCGGAACGGTTTGCGATCCATGTGCTGAGCGAAGATCAGCTTGATCTGTGCAATGCTTGCGCCAAAGACGCGTTCGCCCTGCGCGAGATTGCGCATGAGGTCGGTGCGGGCGGTGTGCCGCTACTGGATGGGGCCTTGGCGCGGTTCGAATGCACGCTGCATGCCATGCATGAGGCCGGGGATCACATGATTATCGTCGGGCAGGTCGAGCGTGTCACCATGACGGACGGTGAGGCGCTGGCGTTCTGGAACGGCAAACTGGGTCAGGTAACGCAGTCCTAAGACCGCCCAGCCCCCAGCGGTGCCGCCGCTGGAGGGTGTTTGTTTTTCATGTATCTGCCGTTACAGCAGGCTGTCATCCACTATAGGCATGGACAGGATGAAGTCATCTGCGCCCAGTTCGAGATTAAAACCGAGCACAAAGATGGCCTGATCTTCGCTCAGAGCAATTTCAGCGCCAAAAGTCGACGTGGTGATCGCGGCCAGCAAGTCCTCGCTGGACGTGATGTCGGTACGCGTCAGGTCGATCTTGTCGGAGCCTTGCTCGAACCCGATGATCTTATCCAGCCCATCACCCGAATTGAAAACGAATGTATCCGCGCCGCGACCTCCGAAAAGATGATCGTTTCCGGTGCCACCGATCAACGTGTCATCCCCGCCGCCGCCCCGCAGGCTGTCATTGCCAGCATTGCCTTGCAGCAGATCATTGTCGCGCCCGCCAAACAGGACATCATTGCCGCCGCCGCCGGACAGGTTATCTTCGCCCAGACCGCCGCGCAGGACGTCACGGCCAGCATCTCCGCTCAGGGCGTCATCACCACGGCCGCCGACCAACAGATCATTGCCGTCGCCGCCAAAGGCAACATCGTTGCCTTTCCCAAGCCGTGCCGCGTCATTGCCGCCATTTCCGTCGAAAAAGTCGTTATCCGCTCCGGTCCAGACGACCTCTCGTGCATCGCTGCCAATGATGAAGTCCACATCATTTGCACCGTCAGATTGCAACAGGTCCGCTGGCAGCAGCACGCCGTCAACAACATGTGCGATTCCGTTTGACGCTGTCAGGTCTGTAGCAATCAAGTTCGGGTTGGGCACATCCGGTTCCGCATCGACCAGAGTTGCACCATCGACACCCAAACTCGCACCGCTCAGAAGCGTTTCAATCTCTGACGCTGCAAGCACTGCCGTCGAATCGAGGGCTTGCGGGGCAACGTGATAGAGAAGAACACTCTTGAGCAGCGGGATCGGGTCCCCCTCATTCAGGAGTGCCAGAGCTTCAACCAGATAGGCGAAGGCCGCGCCCTCGTCACTGCCATCAAAGCCAAGCGCTTGCGCAAGGCCAACAAAAGCAGCGTCGTTAGGTGCAAACACGGTCAGGTCTGCTTCCGGGTCATCCAGCGCTCCGGCCAGATCTGCGGCTTGCACGGCGTTCAGCAGCACATCGAAATCGGCGAGGTTATCGTCGAATTCACCGCCGCTGGCCGCAACAAGTCCGGCTAGTGTCGGTGCGGGCTCGGGTGTGTTGCCCGGAATGTCGATGGGCAGCAGGACGCGGTCGATGACCTGGATGGTGCCATTGGACGCGCTGATATCCGGCGCGACGATGCTGGGGTTGGCGATGTCGGGCTCGTTGTCCACCAGTTCGCTGCCTTCGGAGCTGAAAGTGGCGTCTGTGAGCAGGGTGGTGATTGTGCCCGCGGCATCGATCTCGGCGGCGGTTTTGGCACCGGGCGAGACGTGGTAGGTCAGGATATTGGTCAGCAACGGGATCGGATCGCCATCGGGCGCCAGCCCGGCCAGCGCGCCTGCGATGAAGCCAAAGATCGCGCCTTCGTCCTGTGCATCACCGTCAAAACCCAGATCGAGCGCCAGTTGCGTGAACGCGGCGTCCGTCGGCGCGAAGACGGTGATGTCGGTCGCGTTCTGCACCGTCTCTACCAGCCCGGCGGCGCTCAGAGCCTGCACGAGGATGTTGAAGTCGTCCGAGCCAGCCGCGATCTCGACGATATTCGGGGCGGGGTCCGGCTCAGGCGCGACCAAGTCACCTGCAGACAAGTTCGCGTAGCTCAAGCCGGGAGCGATGACATTTTCCGATGCGCCAACGGTCAATGCAGTCCCGGCAGGGGGGACAGCGCCGACATAAGTGAAGCTGTCTGGCAAGACACCGGGCTGTTCGAGTTCTGCCAGCACATAGACCTTATTGTCATCACCGAAGACGTGCCAAATCCGTTCGGCGTAGAGCCTGCCGCCATTGCCGATATCTTCTCCGTCGAACACATTCGTCAATGTGGCTGTTTGCCCGCTTGTGTCATCGCCCCGTTCATTGCGGAAGGCATCGCCGGACAGCTTTGCGTCGTCATCGGTGAGTCGCACCTGCAGCGTCGCGGCTGCGGGTTGGATAAAATGTGCATGGGTTGCGATGGGATGCTCGCCGAACAAGTCCGCATTCGTGAAGGCTGAAAACTCATAAATTGTCATGTTGTGATCCTCGCTGTTTGAATTGGTATGTGTGCATTTTGCACACGAATTGAGGAGTGATATGGACCGGGCACAAATTATGACAAGGTCTGGTGTGGAATTTTTGCACACGGGGCGCTAAGTCTGGGGCATGAGTGCGCGAGATCAGTTCACAACCTCCAAATTGTTCGAACGAACAATTGCTGCGGTTTTGCGTCCGTTGACGCGGGCGTTGATCGCGCAGGGGGTCACTGCGCCTGCGCTTTATAAGATCGTCAAACGTGCCTATGTGGACGTGGCGCTTGAGGAATTGGGAGATCGGGCAACCGACAGCCGCGTAAGTGTTGCGACGGGCATTCACCGCCGCGATGTTAAAGCGCTTCGCGAGGCTGATGCCGATGATACAGCACCGCTGCGGCGTAAAGTGTCCACGATTGCCAGTGTGATTGGTCGTTGGATCAGTGACCCGGATTTCATGTCACAGGACGGTACGCCACAAGCGCTGCCGCGCAACGCCACAGATGGGCAAGCCAGCTTTGATGATCTGGTGATCCGTATCAGCCGCGATATCCGTCCACGCACCATTTTGGATGAAATGGCGCGGCAGGGGATAGTCTCGCTTGACGGCGATCATATCAGATTGGAGCCAGGGGCGATTTTTGGTTCGGAAGATCACGACAGAAACCTGCATTTCTTCGGCCAGAATATCGGGGATCATATGCAGGCGGCTGTTGGAAATCTGCTTGGGGATGCGCCTCCGGCATTCGAGAGGGCAGCATTTTTCAACTTCCTCAAACACAACTCGGTCGAAGAGATTGAAGCCCTTGCGCGCGAAGTCGGGATGGATGCTCTGCGCAAAGTGGCGGCGAAGGGAAACAGCGCGCAGGATGCTGACATGGACGACGCGGATGCCACGCATCGCTTCCGCTTTGGCATGTTCTTTTATCGCGAAGACGAGAGCACCGATGAACCGGCGCCCAAGCTAACAAAAGACGAGACGCAAAAGTGAGCGCGCCATGACCAAACCAAAAACGACGCGCAGGGCCCTTTTGGCGGCTGGACTGTCTGGATTGATCCTACCCGGCAAAGCCTTACCCCAAACGCGCGAGCGTGACGTCGAAGGTGGGATTGGCGGGACCGGCATCGTCGGGACACTTGTTGGCTTTGGTAGTTTGTTCGTCGGCGGGCACCGGGTTCAAACCAACGCACAGACGCGCTTCGTGAACCGGTTCGGTCGGATTTCAGAAGAAAACCTAAGGGTCGGTGAAAGCCTAACCGTTGAGGCGGCACGAAACAGCGAGGGGCAACTCGTCGCGCGGCGTGTCCATGTGGATTATCCGGTGATTGGATCGGTGACCCGGCGCTCTGCAGATGGGCGCAGCTTGATCGTCGCGGGGGTCGAAGTGGTCTCGGATGCTCCGTTGCCGCGGATCGAAATTGGCGAGCGTGTGGCTGTATCGGGTTTGTGGGAAGGTAAGCGCGTCAGAGCCAGTCTTTTGTCACAAGCGCCGCGGACGCCGGATGTCATCTCGGGTACGGTTGACCTAGCGGGTCCGCGCGCGTTTGTGGGCGGAATGCGCGTGTTGCGCGGTGGATTGGGCCGCGCTGGGCCGGGCGGCTATGCCTCTGTGGTCGGTCAATTCGACGCCGGTGAAAGGGCGTTCATCGCCCGCGATGTGGAATTGGCGCGTTTTACGGGCGCTGCCGGAGCATTGAACCAACTGTCTATTGAAGGCTGGCTGGAACCTGCGGATGACGCGCCGGGTCTAAGGGTCGCCGGACTGGGTCACAGCTTCTCGCGAGGTTTGCGCTTATCGGGGTTGCGCGGCCGCTGGCTGCTTATGCAGGGCAGCTATGACGGATTGTTCCGTGTCGAAACCGCCCAACGTTTGCCTTCCAGCCAGTCAGGGCGTGCGCGTGCGCTGCGGGATTTGGGTGACGGCTAGCGTTCAACGTGTTCGCGCGTGCCAGACGGGCCACCTGCGTTGCAGGATGCGTCCGGCCACCGAACCACTCGCAAGCCCTAGTTTAACTTGAAATAAACCAAAATGAGTAAAATTGCGCCCGTCTGGTTTGGAGGCGCTTGGCGTGCCCGGTTATATATCCGAATACAAGTACTACGGTGTGGCGGATGATGAGTTCATCGAAGTGGCTGTTCCCGCAGGCACAGATGTCTCCAGTTACTCCATCACCTTGTACGATGCTGGCGGTTTCGTGGTCGAGACATACTCGCTGGGAACGTTGCAGGGCACCTTTGGCGGACAAGACGTGTATGTCGTCGACAATAGCACAGCGGGTTTCAACGCGATGACTGGCGAAGGCGAAATATTTGCCGATGACGGGATTGCCCTTGTTGATGACAGCGGAACGGTGCTGCAATTCCTGTCTCATTGGGGATACACGGTCACAGCCGTAGAAGGTCCAGCCAATGGGATGACCAGCACCGAGGTCGGGACTGTCGCCACAACGGATCAATCGTTGCAAACGGACGATGGCGGCAGCACCTATTACGTTCAGGATACACCGAACAAAGGGTCAATCCCGGCCTGTTATGCGCCGGGAACCCGTATTGCGACGCTTCATGGCTGCAAGCCAATAGAGCACCTTCGGGTTGGAGATTTGATCCCAACAAGCAATCGAGGGGTGCAGCCAGTGTGCTGGATCTGGTCTGGTGTGGAGGCGCTTGACGGGAAATCTCGCCATCAAAAGCCGGTCTTAATTTCGCGCGGCGCACTGGGGCACGAGAGGCCAGATCGGGATTTGGTTGTTTCGGGCCAGCATCGCATTGCGGCGGGTGTGCCGGGCCAGTTGGATCATCTCTTTGCCGAGCCTGTCTTCGTGCCGGCAAAAGCGCTGACGTGCCTTCTGGGCATCCGCTACATGGCGGGAAAACAAGCCGTTCAGTGGCATCACTTCGTGTGTGCTGAACATGCCATCGTGCGCGCAAACAATGTGCAGTCAGAGACGTTGCTGTTGGGGGCTGAGATCGCCCAAAAACTGGCGGCGAGTGAACGCAGAGCGTTGTCCAAGGTCATTGGCCGGCATGTTTCAAGGACAGGCGCCACGAGAACCGCGCTTCCGACTCTCACAAAGTCCGAAGCAAGAAGCGCCCTTTTCGCCGCGTGTGCGCATTTGAGGAAGCGTGCAAGTTAGCCACTGCACTGCTGAACAGCGAAACGGCGGTTTTGCGGGAACTTTTGGCGAGGTTTAACTGTTGCTGTGCGTTGCCGGGTTGCCTTGCCGCTCCAGCCAGTTTGCCAACCCAACTTTACAGCGCGCGACGGGTTCGATCATGCACTGCATCCTGAACCTTGGCCAACGTAAAAGACTTGGCGTTTTTCTGATGT
>CAZPXE010000059.1:6523-12564 GCA_964590545.1 uncultured Rhodobacterales bacterium
TTTTTGCACCTGTCCGCCTCTAAAGAGGCTTTCGCAGGGCAGGCCATTGGCAACCAAGACTTCGTGCCGGAAAATGACGGTTGGAGAGCGGCCCGGAATGGCCAAATGCTGAACTTCTCACTCACCCTATCGAAAAAAGGCCCCGCGAAGCGGAGCCCTTTTCATGCGTTTGATTGAGGGGAAGGTTTACTCTTCGCCGCCTTCTGCACCCTCTTCGCCACCTTCAGCGCCATCGGCTTCGTTCTCGGACGAACGCAGGCCGGATGGGGCGGAGATGTTGCCGACCACGAAGTCACGGTCGATGGTCGGCTTCGCGCCTTCGGGCAGGGCGATCGAGGAAATGGTGATCGTGTCACCCACTTCAAGCCCTGACAGGTCGGCGGTCAGGGTCTCAGGGATATCGCCCGCAATTACGGACAGTTCCACTTCGGGGCGCACAACGGTCAGAACGCCGCCCTTTTTGATACCGGGCGCTGCCTCTTCGTTCACGAATTCTACCGGGATGAACAGGTTCACGCGGGAGGTCCGCTTGAGCCGCATCAGGTCGATATGCGTGGGCAGGTCTTTGACCACATGGCGCTGCACGCCGCGGCAGATGACGCGCACGTCCTCTTGGCCTTCTACTTTCAAGTTCCACAGGGTGGACATGAAGCGGCCTGCTTTGAGCTTTTGAAACAGCTTGTTGAACGGAATGTTGATCGCAACCGGGTCTGCCCCGCCGCCATACACAATCCCAGGTACCATCCCGTCGCGACGGGCTTGACGAGCGGCGCCCTTGCCAGTCCCCGTCCGGACCTGGGCTTCGAGATCAGGAATCTCACCAGCCATAGTCTATCTCCAATTTGTAAGAGCGGCGCGCCTCCAAGGCTGTCGCACCGCGTGAAGCCCGGCGCATAGACCAGATTGGCGGATTTGGGAAGAGGGAAAGTGGGGTTTGTGGTGGGTGGTCGGGGATGGGCACGACACATCTGCAATGTCGCTTTCGTGCTTGCTGCCTTCGCTTGGCCATGGCACCGCTGCGGCCATGGCTTTGTTTTCTGATATCGCGCTGTCCCGCCGCCCAATGGCCGCCTTTGTGGTGATTGGTCTGGCATGGGGCGCGTTCGCGGGGATGGTGCCGCCGGTGAAGGCGCAGATCGGGGCGTCTGACTCGCTCTATGGCGGGCTGTTGCTGATTGCGTCCTTTGGGGCGATTGCGGCGATGTGGCTGGCGCCGGTCACGCAAAAGGTGGTCGGGCGCTGGGCGATTGTGATTGCATCGCTGTTGGTGGGGATTGGCTTTGCCTTGGTGGCGCAGTCGGCGGGGCTGGTCACTTTCGTGCTGGCGATGCTGGTCGTGACCATGGGCACCGGAGTGTCCGATGTTCTTGCCAATGCCGAACTTGTGGACCTAGAGGCGCAATCGGGCCGAGCGCTGATGAACCTGAACCACGGCATCTACTCCTTCTCCTTCGCAGGGGGCGCGGTAGTGACAGGGATACTGCGCGGGATCAGTTGGGGCCCGGCAGAGATCACAACGGTTTTGCTGGTGACGGTCGTGGCATTGTGCCTGCTGATGCATGCACCCAAAGCGGCCCCGGCAACGGTAAATGATGAGGAGAGCTCTGACGCGCCTTTGCCCGCGCTGCTGGTCTGGCTTGGCGGGGGTGTGGTGCTGGCCGCCTTCCTGTCGGAAGCCGCGACCGAGGGCTGGTCGGCCTTGCATCTGGAGCGCACGCTTGGCGCGCAGGCCGCTTTCGGCGCTTTGGCTCCGGCGCTGTTCGGGCTGACGATGGGGATCGGGCGGCTGTCGGGCCATGTGCTGACTGGGCGCATCCCGGATCTGGTTTTGATGACCGGAGCCTGCCTGATGGCGGCGAGTGGGTTGGTCATAGCCGGGCTCGCGCCCACGCTGGTCGTTGCCTACTTGGGTTTTGCCTGTGCAGGTTTGGGCATTTCGGTTGTGGTCCCGCTGGCCTTCGCGCTGATTGGACGCTCGGTGCCGGAAGAGTTGCGCCTTACGGCCATCGCCCGCTCTGCCGCGATGGGCTACTCGGCATTCTTCCTTGGCCCGCCAATTATGGGCGGGATCGCAGAGGTATTCGGGCTGCGGATGTCGTTCCTGTTCATCTCGGCCCTGTTGGTGACTGTGGCGTTGGTCCTGCTGCCAGCTCTAGGGCGTCAGGTGGCCAATAAGGGGGTGACAGAGACTACCAAACTTATCGCCCGCCTGCGTAGACGCGCCATCGACCAAGCGCATGGGGCTGGTCAGGGGCATTTCCCCCCGGCCACCAAGTTTCCGCCTCTTTCCGATGATGCTCTGTCGAACAGCTTGCAGCGGCTTGGGTTTCAGCTGCCTGATCTCTATGTCGAAGTGCTCCAAAAGGTCGGAAATGGTGGCTTCGGTCCGGGCTATGGGCTTCTCGGACTGATCGGCGGGATGCCCGATGATCGTGGGAAAAACGCTGTCGATTTGTATTTGGAATTCGCAGAGAGCGACCCGAACGATCCGACTTGGGTTTGGCCGCGAGGGTTATTGCCGATTTGCCATTGGGGCTGCGGGATCTACACCTGCATCGATTGCACCAAAACTGGCGCCGATATGGTGACATGGGATCCGAATGCGTGGTGTGACGGCGAGCCTCCGCAAGTTGCATTGACGCCCTTGGAAATGCAGTTTGTGCAATGGTTGTCGTCGTGGGAACAAGGCGACGATTTGTGGGAAATCATGAACCCGACGGCCTAAGAGGTCGCGTGTCCCAAGTAACCTCCCGCCTCCATCAGCCTGTCATAGAGCGCGAATTCTTCGCTGCGGGCGGTTTTCAACGCCGCTTCAACCTCATCTGACAGCGGCGCGTAGGCGGGGGGTGAGACATTCTTTTTCTTGAAGGTGATCTCTTCTCCGCATCGCTCAGACAGGAAGGCAAGGAAGCGCGGTTGTTCTTCGTAGGCGAAGAGGTGGTCGACAATCAGGTGCCCGCGCCCATTGGTGAGGAAGTTGAACTGGCTGCCGATCCCGGCATAGGGCGGCGGGTCGTCGGATATGACGGCGCGCACGAAATCGTCGAAGCTGACACCTTCCGTCGAGCGCACCCCGCCTTTGCGTTCCGAGCGGGCGCGGTAGCGAAACCAGCTACGGATCTGCTCGGTGGGCTCGCGCATCACGGCAACGGTTTCAGGGGTTGTGCCGAACGTGTCCTTGAGGAAAGGCGCGATTTTTCGGCGGTAGCGCTGGGCGTTGATATGCTTGCGACCTTTCATCAGCGCCATGTCCGCCTTTGGGCGCAGGGCCATTTCCACGGCGGTCGTGCCGGTCTTGGGCACCGCGAGGAAAACAAGGTTGGCATCGGAAAGGACTAACATGGTTCGGGTGTAGCGGATCGCATGAGGCGCACCAAGAGGTGCGCGTGACTAAGGCGCGCTATGTTGCCGGGCGGTTGCATCCTGTTTTGGCCCGGAACCGAGCACGTAGTGCGCCGGGCCGCGCCCTCCCTCCCGCATGGGAGGGCGCAGTTGTGCGGGTCCGCTTAGAAGTTCGGTGGATCGTGCTTGGCGACCATAAAACGCAGCCGAACAAAGGGTGTATGCGCCCACCCGAGCGAGGGCGCGGCCCTGTGTTAGACTTCATTGGGTTGGCTTGCCCTCTGCGCATCTTTTTCTGCGAAAAAGAGCCTGCCGGGTTGCGCCCGCCGCTTTGCGGAAGGCTTAGTTTGCCCACCGCCCCTCAAAATCTTCCGGGATCAGCAGGTTATGCTGGCCCAGATCATCCACATTGGTCTCGCCGCACAGGGCCATGGTGGTGTCGAGTTCCTTGTGCATCACCTCCAGCGCGGTTTCGACGCCCTTCTGGCCCATAGCGCCCAGACCATAGACGAACGAGCGGCCAATCATCGTCCCTTTCGCCCCCATCGCACGGGCTTTGAGGATGTCCTGACCGGAGCGGATGCCGCCATCCATATGCACTTCCACTTCGCTGCCAACCGCATCGACGATAGGGCGCAGCATGCGGATAGAGGACAGCGCACCGTCAAGCTGTCGCCCGCCATGGTTCGACACCACAATGGCGTCCGCGCCGAGTTTGGCGGCCATCTTGGCATCTTCCACATCCAGAATCCCCTTCAGGATCACCTTGCCGCCCCACTGGTCCATCAGCTTTTCGACCTTGCCCCAGTCAAGCGAGGGGTCGAACTGGTCGGCGGTCCATGAGCCGAGATTGGCGGTATCCGATACCCCCTCGACATGGCCCACGATGTTGCCAAAGTCGCGGCGCTTGGCGGACAGCATCTCGATCCCCCAAGACCATTTGGTCATCAGGTTCGCGATGGTTTTCGGGGTCAGCTTCGGCGGGGCCGACAAGCCGTTCTTAATATCCTTGTGCCGCTGGCCGAGGATTTGCAGATCGAGCGTGATGACCAGCGCGGAACAACGCGCGGCCTTGGCCCGCTCGATCAGGCGCGAGGTGAAATCGGTGTCCTTCATCGTATAAAGCTGGAACCAGAAGGGCTTGGCACTCGCCTCTGCCACCTCTTCGATAGAGTTGATCGACATGGTCGACAGCGTGAAGGGAACACCGAATTTCTCCGCCGCGCGGGCTGCTTTGATCTCGCCATCGGCGCATTGCATGCCGGTAAGGCCCACGGGCGCGAGGGCGACGGGCATCGCCACATCCTGCCCGATCATCTGCGTCGCGGTGCTGCGCCCGGTCATATCCACGGCAATACGTTGGCGCAGGCGTATTTTGTCGAAATCAGAGACGTTCTCGCGGAAGGTCTGCTCGGTCCAGGAGCCGCTTTCGCAGTAATCATAGAACATGCGCGGCACGCGCCGTTCATAGATTTTTTTCAGGTCATAGATGTTTGTGATGGGCGGCATGGCACTGTCCTTGGTTGGTAAGGAGAGCTTACCAATTTGGAAAATCCACCGCAATGCGTCCAAGGCATCTTGTTTGGTTCGAAATCGAACTATATAGAAAGTACGAAATCGAACTATATTGATATGGAGAGCTTCAGATGACCCTTTCGAGACGCAAGAGTTTGGCATTGATTGGCGGCGGCGCGATCCTCGCTGCCGGGGCCGGGTTTGGCTATACGGTGACCCGCCCGCTGGAAACAGCGTTGGCCCCGTGGGGCGCGGCAGGCGGCTATGATGACCCGCGTATGCAGGCGCTTAGCTGGGCGATCCTTGCGCCGAACCCGCATAACCGCCAGCCGTGGATGGTGGATTTGCGCGAGGACGGCGCGGCGGTGCTCTATGTCGATACGGACCGGCTGTTGCCCCATACTGACCCGTTCAGTCGCCAGATCGTGATTGGTCTGGGCTGCTTTCTGGAGTTGATGCGCATGGCGGCGGCGGAACAGGGATATGCCGTGCAGACCGAACTGTTCCCCGAAGGCAGTGACCCTGAGGCGCTGGATAAGCGCCCTGTAGCGCGGTGTCGATTTGTGGAACACGGCGCGGAACCGGACCCGCTCTTTGCCCATGTGTTGCAACGGCGCTCGGTGAAAGAACCCTATGACACCGCACGGCCTGTCACGCCCGAGCAGGTGGCCGGGATCGTCGCCGCGGCGCGCATGACACAAGCAGGGGGCAGTGTCGCGCAGGCTGATATTGCCTATTTCCGGGAGTTGACCGAGCGGGCGTTGGAGATCGAGTTGATCACGCCGCACACCTACAAAGAAAGCGTGGACCTGATGCGGATTGGCCGGCGCGAGGTGGATGCCAGCCCGGATGGGATCGATTTTACCGGGCCGCTGTTCGAGGGGTTGAGCCGGGTTGGGATGTTCACCCGAGAGAATTTGCTGGATACCGAAGGTGCAATGTTCCGCGAAGGGGCAAAGGCGGTTTATGAGAATACGCGCACGGCGATGGGGCATATCTGGCTGGTGACGGATGCGAACAGTCGCGCAGATCAGATCGCCACAGGGGCCGATTGGTTGCGGGTCAATCTTGCGGTGACAGCGGCAGGGCTGGCGATGCAACCGCTCAGTCAGGCCCTGCAGGAGTATCCGGAGATGGCCGGGCCTTATGCCGAGGTGCATGAAAAGCTGGCCCCCGGCGGCGGG
>CAZPXE010000060.1:0-12501 GCA_964590545.1 uncultured Rhodobacterales bacterium
TTGCAGCTTGGGCCACGATCATTGTGATGGATGTTTGGCACTGGACCTCGCTGGTTGCTTTGTTGGCGTTCGCCGGTCTGAAGTCGATCCCAGACGCCTACTATCAAGCGGCAAAAATTGATCAGGCAAGCCGCTGGGCGATCTTCCGGTACATTGAGCTGCCAAAGATGATGGGTGTTTTGATGATCGCGGTTCTGCTGCGGTTTATGGACAGCTTTATGATCTATACCGAGCCGTTTGTTGTGACAGGTGGCGGCCCCGGCAACTCAACGACACTGTTGTCTATTGATCTTGTAAAGATGGCGCTTGGACAGTTCGACCTTGGACCAGCCGCAGCCTTTTCGATCATGTACTACCTCGTGATCCTGCTGATCTCTTGGGTGTTTTACACTGTGATGACCAATTTAGATAAGAAGGGAGGGTAAGTTTATGACGGACGCAACTCTCGCCTCGCCCACAGCCACGATTGCCAATAAACCGAAAAGCCGTTTACGCATCAAAAGCTCCACGGTTGTGATCACGGTATACCTGCTGTTCCTCATGCTGCCGCTTTATTGGCTGCTGAACATGAGCCTGAAGACCAACACCGAGATCCTGAGCGAGTTCACATTGTTCCCACGGAACCTGACCTTCGCGAACTATGCGACAATCCTGACCGACCCGGCGTGGTATAACGGATACATCAACTCGCTGATCTACGTGGTGATGAACACCGTGATCAGCTTGGCCGTTGCCTTGCCCGCAGCTTACGCGTTTTCGCGCTATCGGTTTATGGGCGATAGCCACTTGTTTTTCTGGCTTCTGACAAACCGGATGGCGCCCCCTGCGGTTTTCGCTCTGCCGTTTTTTCAGCTTTATTCGTCTGTCGGTCTGTTCGACACGCATATCGCCGTGGCACTGGCGCATTGCCTCTTTAACGTGCCGCTGGCGGTTTGGATCCTCGAAGGGTTTATGCGCGGTGTTCCCAAGGAAATCGACGAGACAGCCTATCTTGATGGCTACAGTTTCGGTCGGTTCTTTGTGAAGATCTTCATGCCATTGATTGCCTCAGGCATCGGGGTCGCTGCCTTCTTCTGCTTCATGTTCTCTTGGGTGGAACTGCTGCTCAGCCGCACCCTGACGACCGTGGACGCAAAGCCGATCGCAGCCATTATGACCCGGACACAAGGGGCCGCTGGTATCGATTGGGGCGTTCTCGCTGCCGCAGGTGTTCTGACCGTCGTGCCCGGTGCCTTGGTTATCTATTTTGTCCGCAACTACATCGCCAAGGGCTTCGCCCTGGGCCGCGTGTAAGCCAGAATTTGAAAGGATAAGACTATGGATTGGATGGCTTGGACATGGCCCACGGCAGTTTTCTTCATCTGCATCGCGAGTATCCTGATTGTCTTCACGGTTCTGGCGATCAAATTTCCTGAAACACCTCGAAAGGGTGTCCTTCAGATCGAGACGACCCGAGGGGATCGTCTCTTCATCACACTACTCGGCTCCGCCTTTATCAATTTGGCTTGGCTGGGTGTTGTCGGTGCGAACCAACCGTTCGCGCTGGTTGTCTGTCTCATCTACGCCGCCGCGGTGTTCCGCTGGGTTTAGATAGATGGTTGTCGCTGCGGGCAATAAGCGAATTCCCAAAGCGTAGAACAAAAACACGTTTCATTTACGGGAGGAAAAAATGAAAAAATCGCTAAAATCAAGTTCAGCGCTGGTGCTGTCGCTTGGTCTGCTAAGCACCCCTGCTTTTGCGGACATGGATGCGGCCAAAGCGTTCCTGGACGGAGAGATCGGGGGGCTGTCAACACTGTCTCGTGACGCTCAAGAGGCCGAAATGCAGTTCTTTGTTGACGCTGCTGGCCCTTATCAGGGGATGGAGATTAAAGTTGTCTCTGAAACCATCGCGACCCACCAATATGAAAGCGAAGTGCTTGCACCCGCTTTTGAGGCCATCACCGGCATCAAGGTCACGCATGACCTGATCGGCGAAGGTGACGTTGTTGAAAAGCTGCAAACACAAATGCAGTCGGGCGAAAACATCTATGACGCCTATATCAACGACTCCGATCTGATCGGCACGCACTGGCGCTATAAGCAAGTGCGCAACCTGACAGACTGGATGGCGGGCGAAGGTGCCGACGTTACCTTGCCGACACTCGATGTTGATGACTTCATCGGTACATCGTTCACGACCGGCCCGGATGGTAAGCTGTATCAGCTTCCAACCCAGCAGTTCGCGAACCTGTATTGGTTCCGCTACGATTGGTTCAACGACGAGAAAAACAAAGCCGACTTTAAAGAGGCCTTTGGCTATGACCTCGGCGTGCCCGTAAACTGGTCTGCATACGAGGACATCGCGGAATTCTTCACAGGTCGCGATCTAAGCCACCTTGATGTTGAAGGCGAAGTCTTCGGCAACATGGACTATGGTAAAAAAGACCCCTCTTTGGGTTGGCGCTATACTGACGCGTGGATGTCCATGGCTGGTATGGGCGACTCCGGCGAACCAAATGGTCTGCCGGTTGATGAATGGGGCATTCGTGTAAACGAAAACTCCCAGCCAACAGGGTCTTGCGTCGCTCGTGGCGGTGCAACCAACGCACCTGCGGCTGTCTATGCTGTGACCAAAGCCATCGAATGGCTTGAGAAGTACTCTCCGCCTGCAGCTGCCGGTATGACGTTCTCCGAGGCGGGTCCAATCCCGGCGCAAGGTAACGTTGCCCAGCAGATGTTCTGGTACACTGCGTTTACGGCAGCAACCGTCGAGCCAGGTCTTCCGGTGATGAACGAAGATGGCACGCCGAAATGGCGTATGGCACCTTCGCCACACGGGTCGTACTGGAAAGACGGCCAGAAAATCGGCTACCAAGACGCCGGTTCCTGGACGCTGATGGAATCCACACCTGTGGACCGTGCACAGGCCGCGTGGCTCTATGCTCAGTTCGTGGTCTCCAAAACAGTGGACCTCAAGAAGTCTGATGTTGGTCTGACATTCATCCGTGAATCGACAATCGACAGCCAGCACTTCACGGACCGTGCTGACAAATTGGGTGGCTTGATCGAATTCTACCGCTCACCTGCACGTGTTCAGTGGTCGCCAACCGGGACCAACGTTCCTGACTACCCGAAGCTGGCTCAGCTGTGGTGGCAGAACATCGGCGACGCAATGTCCGGTGCAAAAACTCCGCAAGAAGCGCTGGATGCGCTTTGTGCTGACCAAGAAAAAGTACTGTCGCGTCTAGAGCGTGCGGGCGTGCAGGGTGACCTGGGTCCAAAGCTGAACGACGAGATGAGTGCTGAGCACTGGTTCTCGCAGCCTGGCGCACCTTACGCCAAACTTGCTGACGAAGACGAAAAGCCAGTCACGATCGCTTATGATGAGCTGATCAAATCCTGGCAGTAATATCTGCTCTGGGAATGTGGGGCGCTGCGCGCGCCCCACATTTTCTTCGACCACCATATTTTATACGCCGATACCGGGCCCATTCTGCGAGGCTTCTTTTTCGCCTCAGACCACCTACGCCTAAACGAGATCTGACATGAAATACGTACTCGCTATCGATCAAGGAACGACCTCGACCCGAGCGATTTTGTTTGATGAAGGCCTCGGCGCGATTGCGCAGGCTCAGGAGGAATTTAGGCAGATATACCCAAACTCTGGCTGGGTAGAGCACGACCCTAACGACTTGTGGGGCACGACCGCAGGCATCTGCCGTGAAGTTATCGAACGCGCAAACATCAGCGTTTCAGACGTGGTCTCCATCGGCATCACAAATCAACGTGAAACCACCATCGTGTGGGACCGCCACACAGGCCGTGCGATCCACAATGCGATTGTATGGCAGGACCGGCGCACGGCCACTTTTTGCCAAGAGCTCCGGGATGCGGGCCACGCAGAAATGTTTGCGGACCGGACGGGATTACTCATTGACCCCTATTTCTCGGCGACCAAGCTGAAATGGATTTTGGACAGTGTACCGGGCGCACGCGCAAAGGCGCGCAACGGTGACTTACTCTTTGGAACTGTCGACACCTTCCTGATCTGGAAGCTAACGGGCGGGGCGTCTCATGTCACCGATGCCACCAACGCGGCCCGAACGATGCTTTATGATATCCGCAAAGGGCAATGGAGCCAGACCATCTGCGCCCTATTCGACATACCGATGAACATGCTGCCTCAGGTCAAAGACAGTGCAGATACGTTCGGTGAAAGCCGGGCGGATTTGTTCGGCAAGCCGATCCCAATTTGCGGGGTCGCGGGGGATCAACAGGCCGCTACAATTGGTCAGGCGTGCTTTCAGCCCGGGATGCTGAAATCTACATATGGAACCGGATGCTTTGCCTTGCTGAATACTGGCGACACGCCAGTCAAATCGAAGAACCAGTTGCTGACAACCATCGCGTATCAGTTAGACGGCAAACCAACCTACGCATTGGAAGGCTCGATTTTCATTGCGGGCGCGGTGGTGCAATGGCTGCGCGACGGCCTAAAGATCATAAGAGAGGCATCGCAGACGCAGCCCCTAGCCGAACAAGCCGACGACACGCAGTCGGTGGTAATGGTGCCTGCCTTCACGGGGCTTGGTGCGCCTTATTGGAACCCAGATTGTCGGGGGGCCGTCTTTGGGCTCACCCGAAACTCGGGACCAAATGAATTGGCCAAGGCTGCCTTGGAAAGTGTTGGCTATCAGACGCGGGACTTGTTGGACGCGATGCGCGCGGACTGGTCGAACGACGTCGCCGACAGTGTCTTGCGTGTGGATGGTGGCATGAGCGCGTCTGATTGGGCCATGCAATTTCTGTCCGACATAATTGATGCCCCCGTTGATCGCCCCAAAACGCTTGAGACGACTGCCTTGGGCGTCGCATGGCTGGCCGGCATGAAAATGGGGGCTATGCCCGGTCAGGAAGAGTTCGCAAAGCAATGGGCGCTAGATCGTCAGTTTCAGCCCCGAATGTCCGCACCGACGCGCAACGCCAAATACGGCAATTGGAAGCGCGCCGTTCAGGCAACCTTGGAATACTAGGAGGTGTCTCAGATTAACCCTTTCTCCTTCTCTTGCAAAACTGATGTGCGTTTCGGGGCAGGTTCGCATCAAAGCTTGATTGAAGTGCTGCCGCCTTCGGCCAAGTCGGTTCTTTTGGTCAAAGGGGCCTCTAACGCGACGTCTGCACCGGTCCGGTTGTTGTTGAGCGCAGCAGGGCTTGGCGTCCACTCTGTTGACTGCATAGAAGAACCGAGCGTGCGGTCTGTGAACGACGCATATCGCTCTTTGAGCCCACGCGATGTGGATTGCATCGTCGCCTGCGGCGGTGGCTCAGTTATCGACACGGCCAAGGCACTTCGGGTTGCGCTGGTGAAAGGCGCGGCCCTCACAGATGACGATTTTGCAATCAACCATTCCGCGCAAGGCCAGATCACCTTAATCGTCCTGCCAACGACTGCAGGCACTGGGTCCGAGGTGACGGCTAACGCTGTCCTCGGTGCATCAACAAGCGACGCCAAAATCAGTCTTAGAGGCTCAGGGCTTCAAGCAGACACCGCCATCGTGGATACTGAATTGATGCGCACCGCACCGCGCAAGGTGATCCTCTTTGCGGGGATGGATGCTGTGGTTCAAAACATCGAAAGCTACACCTCTGCAAAGGCAACCCCGTTCACCCGCGCCATCAGTGAACCTGCAATCGCGACCACATTATCTGCGCTGGTTGACGTGCTGGAGACGGGCGATGAGAACGCTTGGAGCGACCTTGCCTGGGGCAGCCTCAGCAGTGGCATCGCCCTCGCAAACGGCGGTTTGGGCGCGGTTCATGGAATTGCATCCGTGCTGGGCGGAGCGTTTCCTGCGCCCCATGGCGGGCTATGCGCGCGGCTGTTGACCCCTGTGCTGCGCGCCAATCTCGCCTCTCTTGCGTGTCCTGAAGCCGTTCGAAACGATATACTGCATTGCCAAAGGGTCATTCAGGATCAGTTCGAACCCACGCAAATCGGCGATCCGCTCTCGGGGCTCGATAGTTGGCTAGCAAAGCAAGCGCTGCCCCGGTTGTCGGACTGGGGCGTCATGCCCGGCGATGTTGAAGCCCTGGCGCTTGCGTCTTCGACGGCGTCTTCCAGTCTGAAAAACCCAATCCAACTTAGCGCGCGCGAACTTGCACATATCATCACCGAAGCACTCTAGGAGTAGGGTTCGTGACCATTGCTTCAAAACACTTCAGGATAGACGACAGGCTCTTTGCGGCTTCACAAGTTGAGGCACGTTCCGTGTCTGACTATTCTCAAAACAGTCGCAATCCAAACAGGCCACAGGCAAGATGAAACGCCAAAGCAATGCAGCATGGTGGTACGTGGCCCCTGCGTTTGCGATTTTGTGTTTCGTGGGTCTGGTCCCACTTCTGGCGGTAATCAACTATAGTTTCTTTGACATTTTTACGCTGGAAAGCCGTTTTTGGGTCGGCACCGAATGGTTCGCGGAATTGATCGGATCCGCCGAACTCTATGTCACATTGGGGCGAAGCCTGTTGTTTTCCGCTTTGGCTTTGTTGATCCAATTTCCGCTCGGGATTCTAATTGCTCTAAGCATCCCAAAGAACGCGATCGGTAAAAGTATCCTATTGGTTGTTTTGGCCCTGCCGCTCTTGGTGCCATGGAACATGATCCCCGGTATGTGGCTTGGCTTCATTAACCCGGATTTTGGCCTTCTGGGACAGCTCATTGCGCACAGTGGCATCACCTTCGACTACAAATTCAATGCTTTTCATACTTGGCTGCTGATCTTGGCCATGGACACGTGGCATTGGGTTGGGCTCGTGTCGATCCTAGCATATTCTGGCCTTGCAAGCATTCCTCACAGCTATCTTCAGGCAGCCCAAGTCGACGGAGCGGGCCGATGGGCTGTGTTTCGATTTATCCAACTTCCCAAGATGCGCGGCGTGCTGACCATGGCATTGGTGCTGCGCTTGATGGATAGCATTATGATCTACACCGAAGCCTTTGGCATTAATGCTGGCGGCCCCGACAAGGCGACTTCCTTTTTGGCGTTGGAACTTGGGGAAGACATCGCTGCGTTCAATTATGGCCCTGCTGCCGCACGTTCCGTGATCTACTTTCTGATCGTTTTGGTTGTGTCTTGGACAATGACGATAGCGCTTAGGCGACACCGCGAGGACGCCGGATGATACTGCCTGCGCTGCGCCTCATTGGCTTAGTCTGCCTGACGTTGGCCTTGCTTGCCCCCTTGGTGCAGACTGTGATCCTAAGTTTCGTCTCGACGTTGCACCGCGATGAAATCGTTAAGGGCACGTTTACGCTCTTGAACTACCGGAACCTTTTCCAAGACCCCGACTTAGTGCAGTCGATTTGGGCGTCTCTGAGCTACGTAACGACCAATATAGCGATTTGCATCGGGGTTGGCCTGCCTGCGGCCTACGCAATCTCAAGGTACTCATTCGTCGGTGACAAGCACGTGCTACTGTTGCTGATTGCCTTCCGGATCACGCCGCCTGTGGTTCTATCTCTACCGGTGTTTTTGCTGTTCGCGCAGGTGAATTTGTTAAACAATCCACTCGGTATCGCCCTGGTGCATTGCCTCTTCAACGTACCAATCACGATTTGGATTCTTGAGAGCTTCATTTCTGCCATCCCGCGCGAATTCGATGAAAACGCGTTCATAGACGGCCACTCGGTTCCAAGCTTTTTCCTGAGGCACCTGCTCCCGTTGATTGCACCTGGCGTCGCTGTCGCAGCCTTTTTCTGCTTTATCTTCTCATGGGTTGAGGTCGTTTTCGCGCGCATTCTGACGTCGACTGGCGGCAAACCGATCTCAATGGCGATCGAAGGCTTATTTGGGTTTCAAACGGACGTTGGTCTGGTGATGGCTATGACTACACTCTCGCTTGTGCCGGGCGTAGCGCTTGTATTCTTTACACGAAACTATATCGCACGCGGGTTCCAACTATTGGCTTGATATCTCCGTCTTGCGCGATGTGACGTCGGGAAATCAGTATCCTTACGTCTGGGTCTCCGGCAGACAAAGGGCGGTTCACACCCTCGAGAAACCAAGCCTGTTTCCACACTCCCTCGGCCCATCCCTAACATTGGGCGTGCCCACTCGTGGCGGCCGCGCTGCTGGCCGCACCGGTCATTCGCTGCGCCGAAAAACGACTATAAAATAGGCTGATGACAAATACGTCCGCTAAAACGGGCCATTTCGTTGCCTCGCGCCGGTGAAACTCTAGAGTGACAGGATGAGTAGGGACAAATCTCACTTTAGCGAAATGCATACTTCCGGCGGTCTTCGGGCGCCTTACACTGGTTATGAGGCCTGGTTTGCCAATCAGGACAACGCGCGTCTGGCTACCAAGTCGCAAGAAGCCGAAGCCTTCTTTCGGCGCACGGGGATCACATTTAACGTCTACGGTCAGCAGGAAGCTGAAGAACGGCTTATCCCCTTTGATCTGGTGCCGCGTATCATTTCATCGCGTGAGTGGGCAAAACTGTCGAAGGGAATCGAGCAGCGCGTATGCGCGATCAATGCCTTTCTGCATGACATCTACAACCGGCAGGAAATCCTGCGGGCGGGTGTAATTCCGACCGATCTGATCGCTCAGAACGACGCGTTTCTTCCGCAAATGATTGATTTCAGCCCACCGGGGGATGTTTACACCCATATCGTCGGAACGGACATCGTGCGGACAGCCGAAGACGAATTCTTCGTGCTCGAAGACAATGCTCGCACGCCGTCCGGGGTCAGCTACATGCTGGAAAATCGTGAGACGATGCTGCAGATGTTTCCCGAGCTGTTCAGCAGCATCCGCGTGCGGCCTGTCAGCGATTATCCCAAGAACCTGCGCCGCTCGCTTGAGGCATCGGCACCCGCCGGTTGCGCCGGTCGGCCCTGCGTCGTCATCCTCACACCCGGAATCTACAATTCGGCCTATTATGAGCACAGCTTTCTGGCCGACCAAATGGGGGTTGAACTGGTTGAGGGTCATGACCTGCGGGTGGTGGACGGGCATATCGCGATGCGGACCACCAAAGGATACAAGACGATTGATGTGATCTACCGCCGGGTGGACGATGAATATCTCGACCCGCTGACCTTCACCCCACATTCGATGTTGGGGGTGCCGGGCATCATGGACGTCTACCGCGCCGGCAATATCACCATTGCCAATGCACCGGGCACCGGGGTCGCGGATGACAAGGCGGTTTACAGCTACATTCCAGATATCATCAAGTTCTACACGGGCGAGCCGGCAATCCTGAAAAATGTCGAGACTTACCGCTGTTCAGAACCTCAGCAACTCAAATACGTGCTCGATAACCTTGCCGATTTGGTGGTGAAAGAGGTGCATGGGTCCGGTGGGTATGGCATGTTGGTCGGCCCGGCGGCGAGCAAGCAAGAGTTGGCGGATTTCGCTGACAAGCTTCGTGCGCGGCCCAGCAATTACATCGCGCAGCCAACGCTGTCGCTGTCCACTGTCCCGATCTTCACCGAAAGTGGTCTGGCACCGCGACATGTCGATCTTCGCCCGTTCGCGCTGGTGTCGCCCAAGGGTGTAGACATTACGCCAGGCGGACTGACCCGTGTTGCCCTCAAAGAAGGGTCGCTGGTGGTGAATTCCAGCCAGGGCGGTGGCACCAAAGACACCTGGGTATTGGAAGACTGATATGTTGGGCAAGACTGCAGGCGGGCTTTACTGGATGTTTCGTTCGCTTGAACGTGCCGAAAACACCGCGCGGCTGATCGAGGCTGGGTTTCGCATTGCGTTGACCCGATCAACCAACGCCGAGGCGGAATGGCGATCGGTGATTTCCACGCTCGCCGCACAGCAAGCCTACGAGGCTGCCAGTGACGGGTATGACAGTGCGCAGGTTGTCAACTTCCTGCTGCGAGATGAGGCAAACCCAAGCTCTGTTCTCTCGATCATCAAATCCGCCCGTGACAACGCACGCATGGTCCGCACCGCGCTCACCACCGAAGTTTGGTCTGCTGTGAATGAGACGTGGATGCATTTCACCCAACTGCTGAAAGACGAGGTTCCGCAGACAGAATTGCCTGCCGTTCTGGCCTCCATCCGCCAGCAATCGGGTCTGGTACGCGGCGCGCTGCACGGCACTATGCTGCGCAACGACATCTATGATTTTTGCCGTCTTGGTACCTTTATCGAGCGGATGGACAACACCGCGCGCATCATCGATGTGAAGTATTATTCGCTACTGCCTGCCCCCTCTTTTGTCGGCAGCCGTCTGGACAACGTTCAGTGGGAAACCATTCTGCGCTCTGTTTCGGCCCATCGGTCATTCCGCTGGGCAGTAGAAGAGGACTTCACCTCGCCCGCGATCGCCGAATTCCTGATTCTGGATCGCCGCATGCCGCGGTCTTTAGCGTTCAGCGCGGGCCAAATCGTCAACAGTATGTCGCATCTGGCTGAGGAATATCGCGCCACGCATTCGTCTCATGACATGGCCAGTGCGCTGCGGGCGAGGCTGGTGAACCGGGATATCAATTCAATTTTTGACGAGGGGCTGCATGACTTTGTCAGTGCGGTGATTGACAGCACCTCAGGCCTCGCCTCACAGATCGAACTTGATTACAGGTTTACCGGATAATGGACCTCGGCATCAGCCACACAACCAAGTACGCCTATAGTGCGCCGGTTGACTACGCGCTTCAGAAGGTGCGCCTGCGTCCCTTGTCATCGGTGATGCAGGACGTGGTTCATTGGTCGAATGAGGTCATCGGCGGTAAGGTCGAGGCGAGCTATCTCGACCAGTACGGCAACCACGTCGATCTGGTCAGCATCACGCCGGGCACAAGCGCTCTGGAGATCAAGGCCCAAGGCCAAGTGAAAACGCTCAACGCAAGCGGTGTACTCGGGCCTGTCTATGGCCGGGCACCCTTGTGGCATTTCAGGCAGCCAACCCCTCTCACCATGCCAGGTGACTCGATCAAGGCGCTGCCAAGGGTCTCGACCGACCAAGAGACACAGCTGGCAAGCCTGCACGATCTTTCTGCTGCCGTATTGGAGGCGTTGCCCTACAAGACCGGTGGCACAGCGGTCGACACGCCGGCCGAGGACGCCCTGCAAGGCGAAGGCGGCGTGTGTCAGGATCATGCACAAATCTTTATCGCCGCCGCACGGCTGTCCGGGCTGCCCGCGCGTTATGTCAGCGGGTATCTGATGATCAATGATCGGGTGGTGCAGGAAGCAACCCACGCATGGGCCGAGGTCTGCGTGGAAGGATTGGGATGGGTCGGCTTCGACGTGTCGAACGGGGTGTCACCGGATGAAAAATACGTGCGTATTGCCATCGGCCGGGATGCGCGCGAGGCAGCCCCAATCGAAGGGCTGCGCATGGGAACTGCCGATGAAAAGCTCGTGGTATCTTTGCAAGTCCAGCAGTAGAGAGTCGTCTGAGTTTTGTTGCGGGTAGAATGAAATGACCTACTGCATCGGCATGCGACTGGATCGCGGCCTTGTATTCATGGCGGACACGCGGACCAGCGCCAGCGTTGATAACTTTGCGGTCAGCAAGAAGATGTTCACGTGGGAAGTGCCCGGGGAGCGCGCGATCACCATCATGACGGCGGGCAACCTTGCGACGACGCAATCTTTGATCAGCCTTCTGGAAGAACGCTCTGTTTCTGAAACAGAGCGTGACCCAAGTATCCTGCGTGAACCCACCATGTTTCAGATCGCGCGGCTTGTCGGCGCAACACTGCGTGAGGTTATCGCAGAATCCTCGCCTTCCGGTCAAACTTCCGATGACCAATTCGGCGCGTCCATTATTCTGGGTGGGCAGATAAAGGGCGGGAAACCAACGATATTCATGATCTATCCCGAAGGTAACTTCATCGAGATCACGAATGATACGCCGTTTTTCCAGATCGGCGAGACCAAGTACGGCAAGCCAATCCTCGTGCGGGCCTACGACAGCCAGATGGACTTTGCGGAGGCGATTAAGCTTTTGCTGGTGTCCTTTGATTCCACGGTGAAATCGAACCTTTCGGTCGGGTTGCCCTTCGACCTTCAGGTGTACGAGAACGACTCCTTCACAACCGGTCGCACCAAACGGATCAACGCAGAAGATGAGGTGTATCAGGAAATAGCGACCGGGTGGGGTGACGCCTTGCGCAAGGCGTTTGAGTTGTTGCCCAGCTACGAGTTGTAGATGTCACCCGGTCAAATCGACCATGCTGCAGTCGACGTTCGATGCAAGCTTGAAGCCGATAGTCGCCTTGAGAATCGCATGTCCGCTTTTTGAACCTATGCTGTCAGATCCGCGCCCGCGCCGAACTTCCCCTTTCCTCGGACGGATTTAGCCTACGGGCTCAGTGACGGGTATGCCAAGAGCCGAGTAACGGTTTAGCACAGCGATGCGGATTTGGATCTCCGCGACTTGCCGGTCGAAGTCCCGCGCCATGAGGCTCTGGCCCAGTTGTTTCAGGCAATGCATCTTTGTTTCGACGCGGCTTGGGCGGTGGTATCCGCTCCAGCGTCGCCACAAAG
>CAZPXE010000061.1:0-12482 GCA_964590545.1 uncultured Rhodobacterales bacterium
TGATCGCGATGGGTTGTATCATGGTGCGTCAGTGCCAGTCGAACACCTGCCCGGTTGGCGTGTGTACCCAAGACGAAGGCCTGCGTGAGAAGTTCAGCGGCAACGCCGACAAGGTGGTGAACCTGATCACCTTCTATGCGCAGGAAGTGCGGGAAATCCTCGCGGGGCTGGGTGCGCGTACGCTGGATGAGGTCATCGGTCGGGCGGATCTGCTCGCTCAGGTCTCGCGCGGTTCGGCGCATCTGGATGATCTGGATCTGAACCCGCTTCTGATCACCGTCGATGGCGCGCATGACATTGTTTATGATCGTAACCGAAAGCGGAACAAGGTGCCTGGCACGCTGGACACCGAGATTGTGCGCGACGCCAAACGGTTCCTTGAGGATCGCGAGAAGATGCAATTGTCCTACGCGGTGCAGAACACGCACCGGACTGTGGGCACGCGCGTTTCGTCGCACATCGTCAAGAATTTCGGGATGCGCAACGATTTGCAGGCCGATCACCTGACGGTGAAGCTGACCGGCAGCGCTGGGCAGTCGCTGGGGGCCTTTGGTGCGCCGGGTCTGAAGATCGAAGTCAGCGGTGATGCCAATGACTATGTCGGCAAGGGCCTGAGCGGTGCGACTATCGTGGTGCGCCCGCCCATGTCCTCGCCCATCGTCGCAGCGGAGAATACGATTATTGGCAATACCGTCCTTTATGGTGCCACCGATGGTTTCCTGTTCGCCGCAGGGCGTGCGGGTGAGCGGTTCGCGGTTCGGAACTCTGGCGCGAAGGTCGTGATCGAAGGGTGCGGGTCGAACGGGTGCGAATACATGACCGGCGGCGTTGCCGTGATTGTCGGCAGCATCGGGGCAAATTTCGGGGCCGGGATGACGGGCGGTATGGCCTATCTGTATGACCCGGATGGCATGGCCGAGAAGCTGATGAACCCCGAAACGCTGGTGACTGGCCCTGTGGCGCATCCGCATTGGCAGGGGCAGCTGGAAGTCCTGCTGGAACGGCATCTGGAGGAAACCGGGTCACGCAAAGTGGCCGACATCCTGCAGCATTGGGACCTTGAGCAGGGGAACTTCCTGCAGGTTTGCCCGAAAGAGATGCTGGACAAGCTGTCAGAGCCGTTGGGCTGGGATGATGTTGCGGTGCCTGCAGAGTAAGCCGACCTGACATTAACAGCGGTAGGGCGGGGGTTCACCCCGCCTTTCCTTTTTGGCGCATAAGCCACAAGTCTTGGTGGGTTGAAAACCCACCCTACCGCGATGAGGTAAGTGTGTCATATAGCTGAGCTATGGCCGAGACTAAGAAACCTTCCGTCGGGCGCAAGCCCAAGCGCAAACCGCGCGCCAAGAGCACGCGAAAGGCTGAGAAAAAGCCTTTTCGCCCCGTGCGTTGGCTGGTTGGTTGGGCTTTTCGCGTCGTGGCTGTGACGACCGCGTTCATGGTGTTGATGGTGCTGCTGTGGTCCGTCGTGAACCCACCAACGACAATCTATATGTTGCAGGAAAAGCGGCGGCTGGGCGATGTCGATCAGCTTTGGGTGCCGCTCGATGGGGTCGCTCCGGTGATGGCACGCTCTGTCGTGGCGGCGGAGGATGCCAATTTCTGCCTGCACTGGGGGCTGGATCTGGATGCCATTCAGGACGCGATTGAGGATGGCGGGGCGCGCGGCGGCTCGACCATCAGCCAGCAAGTGGTGAAGAACGTCTTCCTTTGGCATGGGCGCAGCTATACCCGCAAAGTGCTGGAGGCGATGATCACCCCGGTGATGGAGGCTGTATGGTCCAAACGGCGGATCATTGAGGTTTATCTGAACGTCGCCGAGTTCGATGAGGGTGTGTTTGGCGTGGAAGCCGCTGCGCGCCATTATTTTGGGGTCGGGCCCGAGGATTTGACGCCCGTTCAAGCCGCAAGGCTGGCCGCGATTTTGCCCTCGCCCAAGACCCGCTCTGCTGCGCGCCCCAGTGATTTCGTTCGCAAGCGGGCGGCTTCGATCCTTGACGGGGCGGCCACAATCCGTGCCGATGGGCGGGCGGCTTGCTTCGAGGATTGACGCCTCGCGCCCTGTTGGGCATTGAAGGTTAACCCTAACCAGAGACGTTTTATGGCCAAATTGTTTCACGTTCCGCTCTCTCCCTTCTGCCGCAAGGTGCGCTTGGTGCTGGCCGAGAAGAAGATCGAGGTGGAACTGGTCGAGGAGCGCTATTGGGAGCAAGACCCCGACTTCATGCAGCGCAACCCGGCGGGCAAGGTGCCGGTGTTGAAGCTGGACGGGGTGATGATGGCCGAGAGCGGGCCGATTTGTGAATATATCGAAGAGACCCGCGAGGGTCCGCAACTGATGCCCAAAGACCCGGTGGCGCGGCTGGAAGTACGGCGCATCGTGGGTTGGTTTGACGACAAGTTCCACCATGATGTGACGTCGAAGCTGCTGTATGAGCGGGTGAACAAGAAGGTGATGAAGCAAGGCTATCCCGACAGCAAGAACGTCAAACAGGGGGCAAAGGCGATCAAGTATCACCTTGATTACATGGCGTGGCTTCTGGATCACCGGCGCTGGCTGGCGGGGGATGTGATGACGTTGGCCGATTTTGCGGCGGCGGCGCATTTATCCTCGCTCGACTACACATCAGATGTGGATTGGCACCGCAGCGAGGTGGTCAAGGATTGGTATGCCAAGATCAAATCCCGTCCTGCTTTCCGATCCATTCTGGCGGATCAAATTCCGGGGCAGGCCCCGCCTGCGCATTATGCTGATCTGGATTTCTAGGGGGCTCTGCCCCCGCCCTGCGGGCTCCCCCGGAGTTTATTTGGCCGAGTGAAGCAGGCGCGTTTCGATAAACCCGCCATTGTTGCGCGTGCCTTGGAGGAGGGGTTCGTATCGGCGCGGGTGTGCCGCCCGGACGCGGTGCCAGATGTGATGGGGCGGCTGCAAGCCTTCCTCGATGCCGGGTATCACGGTCAGATGGGTTGGCTTGCGGACCGCGTGCATTGGCGCGGCGCGCCGGATGTGCTCTGGCCCGAAGCGCGTTCTGTGCTGATGCTGGCGGAGAGTTACACGCCGGAGCATGATCCGCTTGAGATATTGCAGCAGCGCGGCCGCGCGGCGATTTCGGTCTATGCGCAGAACAAGGATTACCATGATCTGGTGAAAAAGCGCCTGAAGCGGCTGGCGCGTTGGATGGTGGCGCAGAGCGGCTGTCAGGTAAAAGTCTTCGTCGATACCGCACCGGTGCCGGAAAAGGCGCTGGGGCAGGCGGCGGGCCTTGGTTGGCAAGGCAAGCACACCAATCTGGTGAGCCGCGATTGGGGCAATTGGGCGTTTCTGGGCGCGGTGTTTACGACGCTTGAGTTGGAGCCGGATGCGGCGGAGGTGGACCATTGCGGGTCCTGCCGTGCCTGTTTGGATGTGTGTCCAACAGATGCGTTTGCGGCTCCGTATCAACTGGATGCGCGGCGCTGCATTTCTTATCTGACGATTGAGCATAAGGGGCCAGTGGACGACGAATTGCGCGCCAAGATGGGCAACCGGATTTATGGCTGCGATGATTGTCTGGCCGTCTGCCCGTGGAACAAGTTTGCCGTCGCGGCCTCTGACATCCGCTATGCCGCGCGCGACGCGCTGCGCGCGCCGAAACTGGCGGATTTGGCGCGGCTGGATGATGCGGAGTTCCGGGTGATGTTCTCTGGCTCGCCCATCAAACGGATTGGCCGGGATCGCTTCGTGCGAAATGTGCTTTACGCGATTGGAAATTCCGGCGATGCGTCGCTGAAGCCTATCGCCGCCGGACTGGTGCAAGACCCGGACGCGGCTGTCGCCGATGCGGCGGCGTGGGCGGTGTCACGGCTGTAGAGGGGCGCGCGCAATGGTGCTGAGTTTGGGGATCGATACCGGCGGGACCTATACGGATGCGGTGCTGATCCGGGATGAGGCGAAGGTGATCGCCTCGGCCAAATCTTTGACGACGCGCCATGATCTGGCGATTGGCGTCGGCGGCGCGGTGCAGGCGGTGCTGGATACAAGCGGCGTTGACCCGGCGGAGATCAAGCTGGCCTCACTGTCGACCACACTTGCCACCAACGCGCTGGTCGAGGGGCAAGGCGGGCGCGTGGCGCTGATTTTTATCGGATTTCGTGACGCGGATCTGGACAAGCACGGGCTGCGCGAGGCGCTGAAAGGCGATCCGGTGCTGGTGTTGGACGGCGGGCATAGCCATGCCGGGACCGAGGCGGCAGCGTTGGATGAAGCGTCGCTGATCGCCTTCCTTGGCGCGCATAAAGCGGATGTGAGCGGCTTTGCCGTCGCGGCGCAATTCGCGGTGCGCAACCCGGCGCATGAGCAGCGGGCGATGGCCTTGATCGGCCAGATTACCGGGCGACCTGTGAGCGCCTCGCACCAGTTATCGGCCAAGCTGGGCGGACCGAAGCGCGCGATGACCGCGCTGCTGAACGCGCGGCTGATTGGGATGATTGACCGGCTGATCACACGCGCTGAAGAGCAACTTGGCGCAATGGGCATCGATGCGCCGATGATGGTTGTGCGCGGCGACGGGGCATTGGTGAGTGCGGCGCAGGCACGCGAGAAGCCGATTGAGACGATTTTGAGCGGGCCTGCGTCCTCGATCGTTGGTGCGCGTTGGATGACGGGCGCGCAGGATGCGCTGGTCAGCGATATTGGCGGCACGACCACGGATGTGGCGCTGATCCGGGGCGGCAAGCCGTCGATTGACCCGGATGGGGCGCAGGTGGGCAGTTACCGAACGATGGTTGAGGCCGTTGCGATGCGCACCACGGGTCTTGGCGGGGATAGCGAGGTGCATTTCCTGTCCGAAGGGTTGCAAGGCGGCGTCATGCTGGGCCCGCGACGCTTGGTGCCGGTGTCGCTGATCGCGCAGGACGCGGCCGAGCTCGTTCATGCCGCGTTGGATGCGCAGCTTCGCAGCACGACGCCGGGAGAGCATGATGGGCGCTTTGTGCGGCGCGTGCCCGGGGTCGCGGCGGATGGTTTGCGGGACCGGGATGCGGAGTTGCTGGGGCGGATTGGTGACGAGGTACAACCGCTCGCCGCGCCGTTGCGCTCGCGTATGGACAGTGCGGCGTTGAAGCGGTTGGTGGAGCGTGGGTTGGTGCAAGTGGCCGGGGTCACGCCGTCGGACGCGTCTCATGTTCTGGGGCGTGTGGATGCGTGGGATGCCGAGGCCGCGCGCAAGGCGTTGGCGCTGTTTGGGCGGCGGCGGACCGGGGCAGGAGAGAAGCTGGCGCAGGATCCGGCGGCGATGGCGCAGATCATTGTCGATCAGTTGACGCATCAGACCGGGCTGGCGCTTTTGGAAGCCGGGTTTGCGCAGGAAAGTGCGGAGTTCGGCCTGCCGCCGGAGGCCTTGGCGCGGCATGCGTTGATGCAGGCGGGGCTGACCGGCCATCGCGGGATTGTGCGGGTGGAAACGGGGCTGAACCTGCCGGTGATCGGGCTGGGCGCATCGGCACCGTCTTACTATCCGGCGGTTGGTGACTTGATGGGCAGTGAGATGGTCCTGCCCGAACATGCCGGGGTCGCCAATGCGATTGGGGCCGTGGTGGGCCGGGTCACGATGCGGCAAAGCGGCGTTGTGACCGCGCCAAGCGAGGGGCTGTTCCGGGTTCATCTGTCGGATGGGCTGAAGGATTTTAGGGAGCAGGTGTCTGCGTTGGAGGCGTTGGAGGCTGCCTTGCGCAAGACTGCTGAAGCCGACGCGCGTGCGGCTGGGGCGGAGGATATTCAGGTCTCGGTCACGCGGGATATTCGGATGGCGAGGGCCGAGGCGCGCGAGGTGTTTGTGGAAGCCACTGTGACGGTTGAAGCGGCCGGACGGCCACGGGTAGCGGAGGGGTGACTTGCGCCGCCCCGGCTCAACTCAAGGCCGGGACGGGATTTTTTGCCAGTCAGACCCTACTCAGCCGCGCGTTTGGGCAGGACCCAGTTCGGGCGGGGGAAGTGGCAGGTGTAGCCGTTGGGGATGCGTTCGAGGTAATCCTGATGTTCGGGTTCCGCGTCCCAGAAATCGCCAACAGGCTCGACCTCAGTGACCACACGCCCCGGCCAGATGCCGGAAGCATTGACGTCTGCGATGGTGTCTTCGGCCACAGCTTTCTGGTCTTCGTCCACATAGTAGATCGCAGAGCGATAGCTCATTCCCCGATCATTGCCTTGCTGGTTCGGCGTGGTGGGGTCATGGATCTGGAAGAAGAACTCCAGCAGCGAGCGGTATGAGATCACGGCGGGGTCGTGCATGATTTCGATCCCCTCGGCATGGGTCCCGTGGTTGCGATATGTGGCGTTGGGCACGTCGCCGCCAGTGTAACCGACGCGGGTTTTGTGGATGCCGGGGAGTTTGCGGATCAGGTCCTGCATGCCCCAGAAACAGCCACCTGCCAGAACGACGCGGGAAAGGTCAGTCATGCGATATCCTCCACTTGATCAAGGTATTTGCCATAGCCTTCGGCCTCCATGTCATCGCGGTGGACGAAGCGGAGGGAGGCAGAGTTGATGCAATAGCGTAGCCCGCCACGGTCTTGCGGGCCATCAGGGAAGACGTGGCCAAGGTGGCTGTCCCCGTGTTTAGAGCGGACTTCGGTGCGGATCATCCCATGCGTTAGGTCGCTATGCTCGGTCACATTTTCGATGGGTTTGGTGAAGCTGGGCCAACCGCAGCCGCTTTCATACTTGTCGGACGAGGCAAAGAGCGGCTCGCCAGAGACGATATCGACATAGATGCCCGGCTCTTTGTTATTCAGATATTTGCCCGTTCCGGGCCGTTCCGTGCCGCTTTCCTGTGTGACCCAGAACTCTTCCTGCGAGAGGTTCGCGAGCGCGTCGGGGTCTTTGGTATAGGTGGTCATGCAGTCCTCCTGTCTGTGCTTGGTTCTAATGTGGCAGTGCGCGCGGCAAAAGCAACGGGTGATCCGCAGGGGCGGGCGCCGCGTAAAACCCATAAAGGGAGAGATGGTATGCTGCGACTGGCGACACTTCTATGCGCGCTTGTGTTGGCGACGGCACTGCGTGCGGCGCCGATGAGCCATAGCTTTGCGTCAATTGACGGTGGTGATCTGCGCTTGTCGGACTGGGCCGGGCAACCGGTGCTGGTCGTGAACACCGCGTCACGCTGTGGCTATACCGATCAATATGCGGGTTTGCAGACGCTCTACGACACCTATAAGGCGCGCGGGCTGGTGGTTCTGGCGGTGCCATCGGATGATTTCCGGCAGGAATTGAGCACCGCTGAGCAGGTCAAAGAGTTTTGCGAATTGACCTATGGTATCGACCTGCCAATGGCCGACATCACATCTGTGAAGGGGCGGCAGGCCCATCCGTTTTATCGCGATGTGCGGGCCCAGACAGGCTTCGTGCCGAAGTGGAATTTTAACAAAGTGTTGATCGCGCCCGATGGCAGCGTCGCGGCGACTTGGGGGTCAAACACGCGGCCTATGTCACAGGCGGTCATGGGCGCAATTGAAGCGGCCCTGCGCGTCGATTGATGCGTGATTGGGGGGGGCTCTGCCCCCGCCTTGCAAGCTCCCCCGGAGTTTATCTCGCCGAGTGAAGCGCGGAGCCGCGTCGCGGGGTTTAGGGCGTCACGCGCTAAGGGCGGTGTCGAGGAATCGGCGCAGGTCGCGTTCAAAGGGCGTTGCGACAACGCGGGCGATTTCCTTGCGGTTTTTCAGGGCAACGAGGGTCGAGTTCCGCTCGACCTTCATCCGCTCGGTCCAGACGGAGGGGCCGAACGTGTCCCAATCGACAGTGACGAAGGTGAGCGCCTGATAGTCGGGGTTTTCGGCGACGAGGTCCGTCAGAATGTCTTGTTTCATCTGACAGGTCAGCGACCATGTGGCGCGGAAGTTCAGCACGATCCGGTCGTTTTGGTCGCGCAGGTCACGCCATGTGGTGGGTGCGTAGATTTCTGGCGAATAGGCGGCAGCTGACAGGGGCGCGAGGCTCGCAGCAGCGCTGAGGGTCAAAAAGTGACGGCGGTTCATTTTGTCTGCTCGGGTCATTGTGACCCTACGTTTACGGCCAATTTCGTCTCAGGCAAGATGAAAGCGCGTCGGATTAGCCCGGTTTTTGCTGTTTGGACAGTTGCACGGCCAGAATGCCGACGGTGATGATCCCAACGCCAAGGATATCGCGCGTCGAGAGAGTTTCACTGAGGATTGCCGCCGCGACGGCCACGCCAAAGAACGGGTTGAGGAAGTGGAAGGTTGCAGCCTTTACCGCGCCGATGCGTTGCACGAGGGCGAACCAGATCCAAGTGGCTAGCAGGCCGGGGAAGATCGTCGTGTAGGCGAAGGCCAGCGCCAGTTCCGGGGTCGGGTTAAGCCGCCATGTTTCGGTTAGCAGCGAAGCGATGGCGAGCACGCCCGCGCCGACGAACATTTGTAGCCCGACGATCATCATCAGGTTCCCACCGCTGGACGCGCCGCGCATCATCAGCGTCGCCACGGTCAGGGCTGCCGCACCGATCACGCAGAGGGCGAGGCCAGTCAGGTCCACGCCTGCAGAAATGCGGGCGGTCATGATCAATGCAACCCCGGCGAAGCCGAGCGCGAGGCCGATGACGCCCATCAGAGGCAACCGCTCGCGGAAGACGGTCCAGGCGGCGAGGGCGACCATCAGGGGCATGGTGGAGGCAATGATGGAGGCAAGGCCGGCTTCCACGGTCTGCATCGCGACGAAATTCAGGCCCAAGTATATCGCGTTCTGGCACAGGCCGAAGATCAGCGTCGCGCGCCATTGCTCGGGCGTCAGTCGCCAGTTTTGCCCCAGCGCGCGGGCAATCGCCACGCCGATCAACCCGGAAATGAAGAAGCGCAGCGCCAGCGAAGCCAATGGAGACGCGTCGGCCACGATAATCCGGGCAGATGTGAAGGCCGAAGACCAGATAAAGGCAAAGGCGAGGCCCATGCCAATGGCGCGCAGGTCGAGTGTCATGCTTTGGTCAGTCCGGTTGCGTGTCGGGGGGAAGCTCTGGGGGTTGCCACAGTTCAACTGGGTTGCCGTCGGGATCATGGATGCGGGCAAACCGGCCATGCGGGCCGTCCCATTCGTCCGGCCGGGTTTCAGAGGTGATGCCAGCCCCAGTCAGTTGCACCAGCAAAGCATCCAGATCATCGACACGGAAATTCAGCATCACCGCACGGTCGGTTGGGAAGTAAGTGTCTTCTTGTGTGAACGGTGCGAAGACCATCGGACCGCCCGTGTGCATCCATATGCCCGAAGACATGTCGATGCCCAGATGCGTTTGATACCATGCCTGCAAAGCTTTTGGGTCCGGGCTCCGCAGGAAAATTCCGCCAATGCCAACCGCCTGTGCCATCTGTCCATCCTCCAAAATGAAAAAAGGCCGCCCGTAAGGCGACCCTTCCTCAATTCACCGTTTGGCGCAAGGTCAGTCGTTTACGCTGTCCTTGAGAGCCTTGGCGATGGTCATCTTGACCTGCTTGTCGGCTTCTTTCTTGAACTGCTCGCCGGTCGCAGGGTTGCGCACCATACGCTCGGGGCGTTCGCGGCAGTAGATTTTGCCGATGCCGGGCAGGGTCACTGCGCCGCCGCCGGACACTTCGCGGGTGATCAGGCCGCAGATCGCGTCCAGAGCCGCACCTGCGGATTTCTTGTCTGTCCCCATATCTTCGGCCAGCGCGGCCACAAGTTGGGTCTTCGTCATGGGTTTTGCCATTGTTGTCTCCTTTGCGTGCCCGAGTTCTGGGGCCTCATTTGGCGACATTAACGGTATATTGTGGGACCGCACAACGACTAGTGGGGCAAAATTCGCCGAAAACCCCAAGTTTTTAACGTTTTTTGGCGATTTCTGAAGATCAGAGGAAGGCGGTTTCGTCGAAAGAGCGTAATTTGCGGCTGTGGATTCGTTCCAGAGGCATGTCGCGCAGGTGTTCCATCGCGCGGATTCCAATGTTCAAGTGGCGTGAAACTTGGGTTTTATAGAAGTCAGAGGCCATGCCCGGCAGCTTCAATTCGCCATGCAACGGCTTGTCGGAGACGCACAAAAGCGTGCCGTAAGGGACGCGGAAGCGGTAGCCGTTGGCGGCGATGGTGGCGCTTTCCATGTCCAGCGCCACGGCGCGCGATTGGCTGAGCCGTTGCACCGGGCCTTCATGCTCGCGCAGCTCCCAGTTGCGGTTGTCTATGGTGGCTACGGTGCCGGTGCGCATCACGCGTTTTAGCTCGTAACCTTCGAGGGCTGTTACCTCGGCGACTGCCTGTTCGAGCGCGATTTGAATTTCGGCCAGCGCCGGGATCGGAATCCAGACGGGCAGGTCATCATCCAAAACATGATCTTCGCGCAGGTAAGCGTGGGCGAGGACGAAATCGCCCAATGCCTGAGAGCTACGCAGCCCGGCGCAGTGTCCGACCATCAGCCATGCATGCGGGCGCAGAACGGCAATATGGTCGGTGGCCGTCTTTGCGTTGGACGGGCCGACGCCGATATTGACCAGAGTAATCCCACCGCCATTTGGGCGTTTCAGGTGATAGGTCGGCATTTGCGGTAGTTTCGCAGGCGTGGTGATCGGCTCATCACCGCAAGAGATGCATTGGTTCCCGGTCGACACAAACTCGGTATAGCCCGACGCCGGATCATCCAGTTGCGCACGGGCATAGGCTTCGAATTCCGAGACATAGAACTGGTAGTTCGTGAACAAAACATAGTTCTGGAAATGGTCAGGACTGGTGGCAGTGTAGTGCTCCAGCCGGGCCAGCGAATAGTCGACGCGCTGGGCGGTGAAGGGGGCCAGTGGGCCGATGCCGTCCGGACTGTCATAGGTGCCGTTGACGATATCGTCATTGGTGGTCGACAGGTCCGGCACATCGAACACATCCCGCAGAGTAAAGCTGCTTGCGCCGTCTTGGGGCACGCTGGTGCCCGCTTCCATTGCGAAATGAACAGGCATTGGGGTGGTGGACAGGCCAATCTCAACGGGCAGGCCATGGTTCTCAATCAGCAGGCCGATCTGTTGCAGCAGATAGGTATGGAACAGTTTCGGGCGGGTGATCGTTGTCGCATAACTGCCGGGGTCCGAGATGTGGCCGAAGGACAGGCGCGTATCGACCTGTGCATAGGTCGTCGTTCGGATGCGGACCTCGGGGTAGTACGCCCGGAAGCGCCCCGCCGGAGCGCCATGTTCCATCGCGTGCAGGAACTTGCTGCGCAGGAAAGCGGTGGCTTCGTCGTATAGCTGTTCAAGCCGGGCCACAGCGGCGGCGGCGTCGTGGAACAGTTCAGCGTCGGGATTGGTGGGTGTGTCGATCAGGCTCATGAAACGGGCTCGAATACGGGGATGAAGTCGAATGTGCGCACGTCGACAAGGCCAAGGTCCGACAGGCGCAACTCAGGGATGACGACGAGGGCGAGCAGTGAGTGCTGCATATAGGCGTTGTTCAGCGTGCAGCCGCAATCGCGCATTGCGGCGATGAGGGCGTCGGCTTTGGCCGCCACTTCGGTTGCGGGGCGGTCCGACATGAGGCCTGCGATGGGCAGTTCGACTAGCGCTTTTTCGGTCCCGTCCGCGAAAAGGCACATGCCGCCGCCGACCTCGGCCAACCGGTTTGCTGCGAGAGCCATTTGCGCGCGGTCTGTGCCGACAACGATCATGTGATGGCTGTCATGGGCGACGGTGGAGGCGAGGGCCATGTTCCCGGCATATCCAAAGCCGGACACGAAGGCGTTGGTTACGCCCCCCGTCGCGCGGTGCCGCTCGACCAGCGCGATTTGGCAGGTGTCGCCGTCGCCTTCGACCAGCCCGTCTTGCACAGGCAGGTCCACTTGCAGGGCTTTGGTGGGGGCTTGGTTCTCGACCACGCCAATCACATTGGCGCGCACGGCATTAGCGCCTTCGGGGGCAGCGATCTCAAAGTCTTTGCCCGTCAGGGTATGGCCCAAATGCACAGTCTGCCGAGCGGTGTCGGGCCAGTCGTAGTGCGGGCAGTCGGCGGTTAGTTCGCCGTTCACAGCAACGGTTTTGCCCCGCGCGATCACCTGTTCGATGGGCAAGGTGGTCAGCTCGGAGGAGAGGATCACATCAGCGCGTCGACCGGGCGTGAGTGAGCCGAGTTCCCGCTCCAACCCGAAATGGGTGGCGGTGTTGATCGTCGCCATTTGCAGTGCCACTAGCGGCTCGCAACCGCAAGCAATCGCGTGGCGCACGACGCGGTTCATATGCCCGTCATTCACCAGCGTGCCGGAGTGGCAATCATCGGTGCATAAGATAAAGTTGCGCGGGTCGAGGCCCTTTTCGGTCACCGCCGTGATCTGGCTTTCCACATCATACCACGCCGAGCCCAGCCGCATCATCGATTTCATGCCCTGGCGCACCCGATGCCGTACGGTAAACATTGGGAGTTGCCATTTCGTCTTTGAGTTGCTTGAATTTGTTTTGGTAGGTTTCGTTTTGAGCCTTAGTGTGAACACATTGGAGGGAAAGAAAAATAAAAGTTA
>CAZPXE010000062.1:0-12313 GCA_964590545.1 uncultured Rhodobacterales bacterium
CTCTGGCTCTGGCTCTGGCTCTGGCTCTGGCTCTGGCTCTGGCTCTGGCTCTGAGAGCTGCACCTCCGCCACGACAGGGTCAACTCCTGTCTCTGCCTGAGCGATCTGTTCTTCAACATCCGTGCTCTGCACCTGTTCAGGATCAGGGTCAGGGTCCGCAAGCCCCAGCGGCGGGGAGGTCTCAGCCTCTGCAACCGGGGGGGGCGTGTTCCCCTCAGGGGGCTGCGCATCCTCAACACGGACTGAAAGCGAGGGTTCTTGGGGCAGTTCCACCTCGGCTATAGCAGTCTCTACAGCCGGGTCCTGCCCCCCGGCATCATCGGCTGGCGCGGCACCTGTGTCAGAGACATCGTTTTGAACATCTTCGGTCTGCGGAGTGAGCTCTGTGCCTGCAACGGCAAGGACAACCGCGTTGTCCTGTGTCGGCTCTTCTTCATCGCGCGTGCTGCCCATGATCGGGAACACAGTGGTTAATTGTTCCCAAAAGCTCGACAGCGCAGCAAAGAATCCAGCGAAAATAAACGACATTACTATTTCCAAAATGCACCACGCATCACCCCGGTGATACGCTTGCACTCGCCCCTAGTTTGATGATTTCAAACGATTAATACCCACAACACCCAACGCACCCAATCCTGTTAATTCAAGAATTAGACAAGAAAATGTCACGCCCCTATTTTTGCCTGAACGGAGACAATTAGTGCCCGAAAAGCATACATTATCGCTTAAGTTGTGTCTCTACCTCTGTCTTCACGGGCGGGTCTCCGCTCAAAGCGGTCGTGAATTTTTAGAATGTTTGCAATTGGTTGAGGAAAAAACAGGCAGATTGGCAAGGTCGGGCGGGGCGAAAAGGCCCCACGCCGTTAATTATAGTAATATTCGTACTTCGATTCCGGCGCTTCATAGCGGCACTTGTTCAGCACCACGCCCAGCACATTCGTCACGTTGGAAATTTCGCGCTCGCACACGTCAAGCTCGGCCATCTTGGTACGCTCGGCGGCAGCCATGATCAGCACGCAGTCGACCTTATCGGCAAAGGCCATCATGTCGTCGCTGACCTGAAAGGGCGGCATGTCGAAGATCATAATCGTGGGGTTATATTGCGCCTCGATATGATCAAGACGCTTTCCCAGCGCCGGGTTCTGGAGCAGTTCCGCCGAATGTTCCACGAAATTCCGGGCCATGCCGATGGCAAGGTTGGGCCGCACACGCACCGCGTGCTCTTCAAAGGTCCCGTCGCCGCGCACCACTGCGGTGAAGTTCCGCTCAGTCTTCAGTTGCAGGATCCGGCGCAAAGAAGGCTTGCGCAAATCCATCTCGGAAATGGCCACGCGACTGGTCATCTGCCGCGATAGGCTGAAGCCAAGATTAAGAACCGTCGTGCTTTTGCCGCTCGACGCCCCGGGCGAGGTAATGGCCAAACGGCGCCAGCCATTGGCCTGCATATGGTGCAAAATCCGGGTGCGCAGCTTATCAAACTGGGCCGCTTCGCGCCCTTTATCAAGCGTCACGATCCGCTGCGCGCGCAGCCGGTCCATGGACGGCTCCATCAGGGGCAGGTTTTCCCAGGCCACATCGCTTTGGCTTTGCTTGACGCCTGTCGGGCCGTCGGCGCGAACAGGACCAGTGCCAAGTTTGCTCTGACGGGCCTCACGCGCTTTGGAAATCGCCGATTGAATTTTTTCCATGACCGGGGACCCTATACCCTAAACATTGAGAAACTGATCAAGCCCGGGAATTCGCTCGATGATTTTTTCAATCACCTGATCCAGCGGCATCACAAATTCATTGATCCCCCATAGGCCACCCATCACACCGCCTACAACACAGATCAGCGTGAAGAGCAGCAACAGACGGCGGCGGATACGCTCGCGCCGTGTGAGAATATAGGGCAGCGTCCCAAAGGGGGTGATATCAAGCTGGCGCACAATGTCCTGCGAGCGGCGGATGGACGTGTTCATCAACTCCAGCAACACCACAAAGCCGATGGCCAGCGCCAGACCACCTGCCGTGCCCATGACCGCCAGACGCGGCCGGTCGGGACTGAACGGCTCTTCTGGTGGAACCGCGGCATCCACCAGCGTGATGCGCCCGCCCTTGGACAGCGCTTCGATGATATCCCCGGTCTTAGCCCGTGCACGGTTTTCGACGGCGCGATCAAACTGTTCGCGGGTAGCCGCATAGTCGCGCTCCAGCGTATCCAGCGCGATCGCATTGGCTGGGGTCGCCTCGATCGTGCCTTGCAGCGTCACCATCTCAACCTCAAGCTGGTCGAGGCGGTTCTTCAGGAACTCCAACTCGCTTTCCATCTCGGCTATTTGCAGATCGAATAGCGAGGTGCGGGTCGCGGCAGCACTGGCCGTGCTTTCCGCACCATTGGCTGCGTTTTCTGTCGCCTGCGCTTCGACCAGTTGTTCCAAGGCCTCAATCTGCGCCTTCATCACCTGCACACGCGGATTGTCCAGCGACAGAACCGCAACGGATGTGGTGTAACGTTCCTGCAACTGGCGCAATTGGCGTTCTTCGGGCGTCAGCCCCGCAACCACGCTCTCCTCGGCCCCTTCGACGACTCCGGTTTGTTCGAACAAGGCCAGCGCCGCATCACGGCGATCTGAAAGCTCAATCTCGTCCCGGGTAATCTGCAACAGCTCTTCTTGTGCTGCGATCAATTGATTGCGGCGGAATTCCAGACTTTCGGGCAGCGCGTCGCGATTGGCTTCCTGAAAGCGAATGATCTCTTCTCCGCGGCGGGACAGCTCTTCGTTCAGGCGCTGCACTTCTTGCTCAAAGAATTCCAGCGTTTGCCCCGAAACACCGGTCCGCATGGAACGGTTTTCCTGCTGCATCAGGGTGACGACTTCATTGGTGGCTGTCGCTGCCAGAATGGCCGAAGAATCGACAAAGCTGACATCTACCAGCATTGCGTTGTTTTGGGTCCTACTCCGTGGTGTGGTGCCATTATTAACCCGGATAACAATACGTTCACGCAGGTCTTCGACAATTTCATCGGGGCGAAGCGGCCCTCCGTCTGCCGTGGCATAGATATTCAGCCTGTTGGCCATATCCAGCAAGGTATCGCGCGCCTTGATCCTTTGTTCGATGATTTGCAACTGCTCGGTCGCAGCCGTTGTCACGGTGGATTCCGCCAGATCACCGGGGATCTGTTCGGATTCCACGACAAGCCGTGCATTGGCGCGGTATTCCGGTGGCAAGGTCAGGGCCAGACCCAGACCTACAGCGGCGCCGGCGACAGTCAGAATCAGAATGTACGGGAGCCGGCGCAAAACCAGCGCGAAGTAAAAGCGTAAGTCCAGCATTAAGAGCTTCCAGAAACAGGGTCGACCAGTCTGATGGTGTCGGGTTTCATGCCACCCGCAAAGAACACGCCATCTTCCAGAACCTGATGGACCGTATCCGCATCAATCACGTTTTGCCCGTTTGCGAAAGCATAGACCATACATAAATCACACAGTTGGTTCACAAGACGCGGAACCCCGCCCGCTTGCATGTGAATGGCCCGGCAGGCCGCGCTGTCAAACGTCTCTTCGGTGCCCCCAGCCTGGACCAGCCGGTGCTTGATATAGGCTTCCACCGTTTCAGCATCCATTGGCCCCAGATGGAAATGCGCCGAGACGCGCTGCGCAAATTGCGACAGGTCCGGGCGCAGGATGATGTCGCGCAACTCAGGCTGGCCCACCAGCACAAGCTGGAACAGCTCATCCTTACCGGAGTTGATATTGGTGAACATACGCAGCTCTTCGAGATTGTCCCGGCTGAGGTTCTGCGCCTCGTCGATAATCACGATCACCCGCCGCCCGGCGGCATATTGCGTGATCAGGTGTTCCTGAAACTGTTCGAACAGATCGACGTAATTGGCATCTTTGGTGGTCGGCTGTTCCAGCGCCGCCAGCACCCAGCGCAAAAGCTCTCCGCGCCCGCCTTGGGTGTTCGAGACCAGCCCGATCTGGACGTCTTCCTCAATCGCTCCCAGCAGATGATGGATCAGCGTCGTTTTGCCAGCGCCCACATCACCGGTGACCAGCGTGATCGGCCCGCGCGTCACGATGCCATATTCGAGAATCGCATAGGCCCGCTTGTGCATCGGGCTCCAGTACAGAAAGCTGGGATCGGGAACCAAGGTGAACGGTCGCTCGTTCATCTGGAAGTGCTTGGTATAGATATCAAGTGTATTCATTTTTTTTCACTGTGCCACACAAGATCATATACCAAAACATCAGACTTAATTCGTTGCCGCCTTACAAAAAAGCGCGTGACAGCCTCAGATGCCTGATCTGCTCCTGATAGCTTGCAAGACTGCATTGGGCAAGACGCCCAGAGAATCATCTGTGCCGCGAAACAGGGTGATATTTGTGCAAACAGACTCGTTTGCATGTTTTTTGGCCGCTTTCACCCGGCCATCCCGGCCAAAATCATGAAACTTCCTCGCCGAATGCGGGAAAATGCAACCTAAAGAGGCAATTTCGCACCCAAATACTTCAAATTGAAACCAAATGGGAAATTTATTGGAAATCCACCATAGAGCCAGAGCGGCAAGACTGCTATGACAGAAAGTGTTACCAAACACCGAATGACTGATATGTCTTCTTGTCCCGATGCATTAAACAGACTGTGACCTTAGTGAGTGGCCAATAATCCGACATATTTTCCTTTTAAGCTTCAGGCGAAGCCGGACGTACAGCTTGGAAAAGCGCGTGACGAAGCCGGTGCCGAGCGAGCGTTAACGGACATATTGATGACTGCACACGATGTTTCTATGACGGATCTGGCCAAATCCGCCAATGTACTCAATCAAGCCCCAAGCAAAACCGCCCGGCCCGTCCGGGTGCCGCAAAAGGCGCCCAGCATCTACCGGAACGTTCTAAAGCGAGCGCTTGATCTGGCATTAATCCTGATCGCCCTGCCTGCCGTGGTCCCGCTGATCGGATTGGTCGCACTCTGCGTGGCGCTGGATGGGGGCAAACCGTTCTATTCGCAAAGCCGCGTGGGGCGCAAAGGCAAGACCTATAAAATCTGGAAACTGCGCTCGATGGTGCATGACGCAGACGCGGTGCTGGAACAGCATCTGGCGAGCGATCCAGCCCTGCGCGCCGAGTGGGACAGCAAGCAGAAGCTGATGAACGACCCCCGGATCACCCGGATCGGTACCATAATCCGCAAATGCTCCGTCGATGAGCTGCCCCAGCTTTTGAACGTGCTGCGCGGCGAGATGAGCCTGGTCGGCCCCCGCCCCATGATGGTATCGCAAAAGCCGCTGTATCCGGGCCGAGACTATTACGAACTGCGCCCCGGCATCACCGGGCTTTGGCAAGTGTCGGACCGCAACGAAAGCACCTTTGCGGACCGTGCCAAGTTCGATGCGCAGTATAATGATCAGCTGTCGTTCAAAACGGATCTGAGCATTCTGGCCCGCACAGTGCGTGTGGTTGTTCGCGGAACAGGCCATTAACAAGGGTCGCCTGTTACTACAGGACCACACCCTGCCCGGCTGCTCGCATAAAATTTAACCGACATCCTTCTTACGGACTTTATTGGAAGCCGCCTCGCGGTGTAGGTACGCAGCCATGTCACGTTTTCCCCTGACCGCCCTTGCCCTTGCTGCAACCCTGACGCTCGCCGCCTGCGAAAGCTCGGACGAGAAGGCCGAGAACTTCTATCAGACCGGGATGGAACTTCTGGCCACAGGGGATGTGGACCGCGCCATTGTCTCGTTCCGCAATGTGTTCCGCTTTGATGGCGAACATTACGAAGCGCGCAAAGAACTGGCGGACGCGCTCTACTCACTCGGCGACAGAACCAAGGCGTTCAGTCAGTATCTGCGGCTGGCCGAGCAATACCCGGACGATGTGTTGGTCCGGCAGAAACTGGCCACTATGGCCATTCAGGTGCAAGCTTGGGATCAAGCCGAGCGTCACGGCCGCCGAGCGCTGGAACTCGCCCCGGATGCCGATATCAGCCCGGCGATCCGTGTTTCACTTGATTATCGCAAGGCTGCGGTTGAGGAAGACGATCCCAAGCTGGATGCGCTGGCCGATGATGCCGCTTCTCTACTGGAGGCCGATCCCACAGACATTCTAAGCCGTCGCATCGTTCTGGCCCATGCCGTTGCGCGCGAACGCCCCGGCGATGTGCTGGAATTGGTCGACCCCGCCATCGAACAATTCCCCGATGAAATGGGCTACTACGCGTTGAAGCTGCGGGCGCTTTCGGCGCTGCAGGATCTGGAGGGGGTCGAAACCCAATTGCAGGCGATGTACCAAGCCTTCCCCGAGAATGACGAAGTACAGCGCTCGCTTATCCAGTTCTACCTACAACAGCAGGATTTCGAAGGTGCCGAAGCCTTCCTGCGCCAATTGGCCAATGCAAAGCCCGACGCGCCGCAAGGATTTGTGCCCGTCATTCAACTGATCGAACGCGCCCAGGGCCGTGACGCTGCTAAGGCAGAGCTACAGAGCCTGATTGCGGCGAATGCAGATCAGCCCGCGAGCCAAACCTTCTTCAAGGCGCTACTGGCTGGCTACACGTTCGAAGACGGCAACCCCGATCAGGCCATCGCCGATCTGCAAGCGCTCCTCGACGGCGCAGAGCCCGGCACACAGACCAACCGGATCAAGAACACGCTGGCCAATATGCTGCTGCGCACAGGCAATCAGGTGGGCACCCGCGCGCTGGTCGAAGAGGTGCTTGAAGAAGACGCGAGCAATGTCGAAGCGCTGAAAATGCGCGCCCGACTTCTGATCGACGGCGATGCGCCGGATGAAGCAATTAGCGACCTGCGCCGCGCGCTCGACCAAAGCCCGCGTGATTTGGATACGCTGGTGCTGCTGGCCGCCGCCCATGAACGCAACGGCAATTCTGCCCTGCAAGGCGAACGCCTCGCCATCGCGGTGGAAGTCTCCAATGCCGGCTCGCGCGAGTCTCTGCTTTACGCTGAATATCTGGTGAACAATGACCAGATCGGCGCGGCGCGTTCGGTTCTGGACGATGCCCGCAATACCAGCCCCCGAAATGTGGATGTGCTGACCCAAGCTGCCCGTCTGGCGCTGGCAGAGAATGCAACCGGCGTGGTCCGGGGCATCATCGCGGATCTGGAGCAGATCGAAGAAGATCCCCGCGCGGCCGAAGTGGCCGTCACCCTGCAATCAGCCCTGCTGCTGCAACAAAACCGCGCCGACGAGGGGCTGCAATTGCTGCAAAGCCAAGCCGGGGATGGAGGCCAGAACACGGGTGCTGTCTATGCCGTCATTCAGACCCAACTGCGCAGCGGAGATATCCAAGGAGCGCGCAGCTACCTGGACGAGCTTCTGGAAAAATCCCCCGAAGACCGCAATCTTCAACTGATCAACGCCGCCCTGCATGTGGCGGAAGGCAAGCCAGAGCGCTCGGAAGAGATCCTGCGCGATGTCATCGACAAGGATCCGACGCAAAGCACCGCCGTGGGCCAGCTATATGTACAATTGCGCCGCGAAGGCCGGGTGGAAGACGCCCGGGCAGTTCTGAATCAGGGACTGAGCGCGGCCCCGGGCACCATACGTCTGATGCAATATCAGGCCGGTGAACTTGAAACCCTTGGGAAGATCGAAGACGCAATTGCCATCTATGAAACCATCTATGAGCAGAACTCGGCAAATGTCGCCGTGGCCAACAACCTCGCCAGCCTCATTTCCACCTTCCGCGATACCGAGGCCTCGCTCGCGCGCGCCGCAGCCGTCGCCCGGCGTCTGCGCGGTACTGATGTGCCCGCCTTTCAGGACACCTATGGCTGGATCGCCTACCGGCAGGGCAACTACAAGGAAGCACTGGAATATCTGGGGCCTGCGGCCCAAGAGCTGCCGAACAATCCGCTGGTCAATTACCATCTGGGCATGACCTATGTGGCACTGGAACGGCCCGAGGAAGGGCGTCCCTATCTGGAGCGCGCGATCGAACTGGCCGGGCCGGACACCACCCTGCCCCAGATGGTTCAGGCCCGTGAAACGCTGAACGGACTCGCCGCGCAGTAGTGCCAATAGTTGCGCAATCGCTGCAAACACACATTTCTGCCACATATGGCTTGCCCGATTTGGTTCAGACTGGCATCACATTTGCCATAAAACAAAGCATGCAACCAAAGGCAGGGACATGACTTATTCAAGACGTGCGGTAGTTGGGATGATGGCCGGTTTGGCCACCTGCCCCGGCATCGCCATTGCGCAAAGCTATCGCATTCAACCCGGTGACATCCTGCGGATCGAAGTGATCGAGGATGAATCGCTCAACCGCACCGTCCTTGTCGCCCCCGATGGCAGCATCAGCGTGCCCCAAGCCGGCACCGTCCGCGCCGCCGGACGCACCGTTGGCGCATTGGAGCGGATCTTGACCAACCGTCTGGCCAGCGGCTTTAACGCGCCGCCAAATGTCTATGTCGCCCTCGATCAGCTTGCTCCCGAAGAAGAAGAGAAAGAACCCGAGACGATCAATATCTTCGCCCTTGGCGAGGTGGAACGCCCCGGGCTGATCGAGCTTGAGCATGGTGCGACCCTCATTCAGGCGTTTGCGGCCATGGGCGGCTTTTCCAATTTTGCAGCCACCAAGCGCGTGCAACTGCGTCGGACTGACCGGAAAACCAAGATCGAGAAGGTGCACACCATCAATTACGACGCCATGCTGCAGGGTCAGGTCAAAGATGCGACCATTCATCTGCGCGAAGGCGATGTCATTCTGGTTCCAACCCGGCGGCTCTTCGAATAGGCAAGGCACATTGCCGCAACCGGGGGGCTGTCAGACATGAAATACAACACTCTTATCGGGAGCGCTGCGCTGCTCTGCGCCCTGCCCCTTATGGTGGCAGCGCAAGAGCAAGCCCCAAGCCAGAGCTTCGGCATCACCACCGGACTGGTCTATAACGACAATCGCGGGCTGGATGACACCAGCCAAGGCAGCACGACCGAGTTTTTCACCCGGCTCGATGTGGGGCTGGTTTTTGGCACACCGATCCAAAGCCTGACCATCAATGGCGATCTGACCCTGCGCGGACTCGATGGGGCCGAGGCAGGCAACATCTCGGATGGGTTGACCGACCCGAACCTGCGTCTGCGCTACAACCGTCAGGCCCGCAATGCGCAGCTGACTGTCTCGGCCTTCGCACGCGAAGCGGAAACCCAGACACAGGTGGCCGAACTCGACGGGCTCGACCTTGTACTGGTGTCTGATGACGCCACCCGCCTGACCTATGGTTATGACGCAGAGTTGGAGTTGCGCCGCGAAGCCCCGTTCGGGATAACGTTGAGCCATGGCTTCACCGGGCTGCGCTATAGCGACACTACCTCAACCTCTTTGCGCGATCAGGATCGCTACCAGTTCGGAGCCGCGTTCCGCTTTGATCTGAACCCGGTCCTGCAAGCGCTGGTCAACACGCGCTATTCCACCTTCGAAGAGGATGGCAGCGCCGCCGGGCTGCGCGAAACCTATGCGCTGGATGCCAGCTTGCGGCAAACCCTGCCCGATGGTCTCTTTGGTGTGACCGCCAACATCACCAGCGTTGAAGAGGGTGAGCGCTATAGCCTGAGCCTTGAACGCCGGGTTGAGCGCGAAGCCTGGTCTCTAAGCGGCGATCTGGGCCTCACACACAGCGTCAGCGGCGACACCTTCCCCACAGCAACGCTGGATGCGCGCTATACCCTGCCAAATGGGTCGCTGGGGCTGAACCTGAACCACGCGATCCGCTCGGGCCTGTCAGACAACGAACAGGAATTCTCCGCCATCCGGTTCAACTACCTGCACAATCTGGACACAGTCAGCAGCCTGTCGGTGAACCTGAACTACAGCGAGACCAACCCGACCGGAACGGGCGGGACCAGCTCGCTCGGTACAATCGGTCTGGGCTATCAACGCGAGCTTGCGCCGGGCTGGCAGATGAATGTTGGGCTCGACCGACGCGTCAGCACAAACAGCGCAGGGGCAACGGCCCGCGACAACCGCCTGTCCCTCTCGGTGCGGCGCGCCCTGTTCGCGCGGCGCTAGCGGCATAGACATTCTTCTTGCACCAAGGCGCTGGCTCGGGAACTGATAGGGGATGACCTTCCCCCCCCTGCCCCCATTGGTCTGGCCAAAACCTTTACGCTCTATGACCCCGATCTGGGCGCTTGTTGTGATCTGCTGCGCGGTTGAACTGTGCTTGATGCTGGCGGGTCTGGGCTGGCTTGGCCCGAGCATATCCCGCAACCAAGCCATTCAGAACGGCGCGTTCTGGGGCGGGCTTCTGGACAATTGGCAACCCAACTACCGATCGCAGCCCTGGCTGATGTTCTGGACCTATATCTTCCTACATACCGGCCCTATGCACCTTCTGGGCAATATGCTGGGCCTGATCTGGCTGGGCCCCACCCTGCTTCAACGGCTTGGGCTTGGCGGGCTGCTGACACTCTGGCTCCTGAGCGCCGCAGGAGGCGCTCTGTGCTTCGCCCTGCTCTCCACAGCCCCAGCACCGATGGTCGGGGCCTCAGGGCTCGTTTTCGGGCTCATGGGAGGCTACGTAACGCTGGACTATCTGGACCGACACGATCTGCGTGCTGCATTGGCCATGACAGCAGGGCTTGCCGCGCTGAACGGGGTCACAATGGTGCTGGAACGCGGTGTGCTGGCATGGGAGACGCATTTGGGCGGCTATGTCATCGGCGCGGCAGTCGTTGCCCTGATAAATCCTGGCGCGGCAAACCGGGGTTAAGACAATTTCAACTATTCGTAGTCACCCTGACCATAATCACGGCACATTTTTATGAACATCTTAGGCGTAGGGGCTGGATGTTCGACGCGCGTGCCGGGGAAGGATTCGGATGACAGCAATTGCACTCACCGTGTTTAGCGTGTGCTGCGGATGCGCAGGCGCCGTAGCAGCCGCTCAGGCGGACCTAGGACTGGCTTTAACCCTTGTCGGCTATCTGATCTGCGCCACGATCGGCAGCGCCCTCTCTGTCCTGCTGATGATGCGCTACGCAGAACCGCAATACGAGCATTGACGCAACTTTCGCTTGGCTTGCAGGGCTCGGCCTTAAACCTCCCTCCTCTGGCGCTGGCGCCTCCGCGCTTTGAGCGTATCCCGACATCGCCGAACGCGCCCAAGACTGCGATCAATCTTTCCTGAAATCCAAAATAGGATAGCATATTTTATGCCGTGCTATTTTTTATGGCATATTTAATACCGGCTATAATTTATGACGTGACATAATTTACTTCACGTCATATTATACAGCATAATAATTATATAAGACATGAGCAGAGCAGATGATCGTCAGTATCCTTTCGCCCAAAGGCGGATGCGGGAAATCCACCACAGCCCTTACGCTGGCAACGGTATTCGCCAATAACCCAGACCTTTCGGTCGCCATCGTGGACGCGGACCCGCGCCAAAGCATCGCCCGTGTTTGGTACGGCAAACGGCAGGAAGAGAAGCTGCCAGACCCTGCATTTACGGTGATTTCCGACAGTTCCGACGACAGTATTCTCGACACATTGGAAGAGGCGGGCGCGGCCCATGATCTGATTTTTGTCGATCTCGAAGGGGTCGCCGGGCTGATGGCCTCCTATGCGGCTTCGGCCTCGGACCTGTGCGTGGTGCCCATGCGCCCCTCTGCGCTTGATGGGGATGCCGCAGGCTCTGCGCTGAAGATGATCCGCGATGCCGGACGCGCTGCACGCCGTGACGTGCCTGCGCGCATCCTGATCACCCAGACCGATGCGGCGATCATCACCACCTCGCACCGAGAGCTTCTGGCCGAGCTCGACGGGGCAGGGGTCGCGCGTTTGCAAACCGAATTGCTGCGCCGTGCCCCGTTCGAGCGGGTCATGGCCGAGGGCAAGACCCTGTTCGAACTCACACCCAACAAATCCGTCGCCGGTGCGGTCAGCAATACCGCGCGGCTGGGTCAGGAACTGGCCGATATTCTGGAGGACGCATGATGGCCGGAAAATTCCTCAACCTCGATGACGACGATACCCCACGTCCCAGCGCCGCGATTGGCGCAGGGCTGAAGAAGAAAGCCAAGCCCAAACGCGACCGCGCCGATACCAAGGCCGTCGCAAGGGCAGGGGAGGCGCATGGCTTCACCCGCGCCACCCAACCACAGCCCGTTAGAGCCAAAAAGCCCAAGTTAGAGCCTGATGTACCCCGCCGCGGCCGCCCCCCGCTAAAACAAGACATGACCTATTGGCGGATCTACATCGCCTCTGACCTACGCGACGAATTGAACGCCCTGCGCGACAAGGAAGGGCGGCGGCTGAATGACGTGCTGCGGGATATGTTAAAGGCGTATAAGGC
>CAZPXE010000063.1:0-12273 GCA_964590545.1 uncultured Rhodobacterales bacterium
TTCATATTGCGGGGCAGCTACCACTATACATGGCGGTGAAAAAGCAGGTAGAGACCTCATAATGAGTGACCGAGGCAGGATAGCAGCGCCAAAATGACCTCCCGCACGAAGATTGCGATGCTGGGCTGCGGCTATGTTGCCAACATGTATCGTCTGACCCTACCGATGCACCCCGCACTTGAGCTGGTTGGTGTATATGACCGCGAAGCCTCCCGCGCCGCGCAGATGGCCAAGCTGACCGGGGTGCCTGCCTATGGTGATTTTCAGGCGCTACTGGATGACGCCGAAGTCGAGATTGTTCTGAACCTGACCAACCCGTCGCAGCATTACGAGACAACCCGTGCGCTGCTGACGGCTGGCAAACATGTCTATTCCGAAAAGCCGTTGGCCATGCGGCGCGATCATGCGCTGGATTTGGCAGCGCAGGCCAAGGCCGCCGGGCTGCATCTGGTCTCGGCCCCTTGCACGGTGCTCAGCCCTGTGGCGCAGACCTTGTGGGCGGCAGTGGAAGAGGGGATCGTGGGGCGGCTGCGCCTGATCCATGCGACGATGGAAGACGGGATGGTGCCGCGCGCGCCAGTACATCGCTGGGTCAATGAAGGCGGCGTCGCCTGGCCCGCAGTTGACGAATATGTCACCGGCTGCACGGTGGAACATGCTGGCTATGTGCTGACCTGGCTCTGCGCCATATTCGGTCCAGTCACACAGCTGACCGCATTTGCCGATGTGCTGATGGAGGATAAAATCCCTGGCCTTGCCCTGCCGGACACGCCCGATCTGTCGACGGCGATGCTGCGCTTCGACAGCGGTGTCATCGCGCGGCTGACCAATGGGATCTATGCAGGTCACGATCATGCACTGCGGCTTTGGGGTGATGACGGGGTGATTGAGGTCGAAGATCCCCGTTCCGACACCTCGCCCATTCGCGTGCGGCGCTATCACACGATCCGCCGCCGCCGTTTCCTGTCGCCGCGCGCGCGCAAACTGAAACTGCAAGGCGGGGGCGAGAATATTGCCGCCTATCGTGGCTCGCAAACCCGGGATTTCTGCCGTGCGATTGCGGATCTGGGAGAGGCGATCCGCACGGGCCGCGCGCCGTATACCGATGCTGATTTCGCCGCCCATATCACCGAAGTGACGCTGGCCTGCCATCACGGCACCCATCACAGCGGGGCTGAGGCTGGCTTTGACGGCGCGCTTGAGACGATGCCATACCGCCCTGTTACCCGCTTCGCGCGCCTGTCGCGCAAGGGGGTCGCATGAGACGGATTGTCGTCACCGGAGCCGGGGGCTTTTTAGGAGTTGCCACCGTGCAGGCCGCGCAGAAAGCGGGCCATGAGGTTGTGGCGCTGACACGGGCCGAGGTCGATCTGAACAGGGGCGAGGGGTTGGCAGACCATCTGGCCGGGGCCGATGCGGTGATCCATACTGCTGCCGGGTCTGGCGATGATGCCGCCCATGCGCGCGACACGCTCCGTGCCACACAGAACGTACTAAAGGCATTACCGCAAGGGGTGCGTCTTGTGCTGGTCTCGTCCTTCTCGGTCTATGCCTTTGACGGCATCCCCGATTGGTCGCTGCTGGATGAAACCGCGCCGACCGATCCCGATGGAGCCGCGCGCGATGCCTATGCGAGGGCCAAGATCGCACAAGAAAAACAGGCTCTAATCGGGGCGCAGACTATGGGTCTGGATCTGTGGATCGCCCGGCCTGGTGCGATTTTTGGCCCCGGACGGACACAGACCGCACGGCTGGGCTGGCACAAGGCGGGGCGCTGGATTTACCCCGGCGGCGATGCACCGGTGCCTGCCATCCATGTGGAGGATTGTGCTGCCGCGCTGGTCGCAATGGCCACGGCCCCGGATGGTGGCTGGCCCGAAGATCTGCCAATCCTTGATGGGGGTGGGCATGTGCGTATCTTCAACCTTGTCAGCCCCGAGGCCCCGCGCCAATCGGATTGGTTGGAGGCCATCGGCGCCGAAAAGCAAGTGACCCTGCCGCGCAAGGCGCTGATGCGCATGTCCACGGTGCTTGAAGTGCTGGCAGATGCAGTGCCGATCCTTGGCCGGGTGACCCCCAAGGCGCTGCGGCCGCAAACGCTGGCGGCCCGTTTCAAGCCGCTGCACTACTCCACGCACCGGTTGGAAAACCGCCTGAACCACAGCCCAGCTGAAAGCTTTGCCGAGGCCATGGCCGCAAGCCGGAAGGCAGACGAATGAGCGGACCGATTGCCTACCTGACGGGCGAATACCCCCGCGCCACCGACACGTTCATTCAGCGTGAAGTGGCCGGGCTGCGCGCGCAAGGCTTTGACATCCGCACCTGTTCGATCCGCGCCACCGATGCCAGCCACCATGTGGGGCCCGAACAAAAGGCAGAACATGCCCGCACCTTTCAGGTGCAGGGCAGCGCCAAATCCCCTCTCCGCCTGCTGGCTGCGCATCTGCGCATGGCCCGCAATCCGGGGCGCTGGCTTGGCGCGGCGAAGCTGGCCTGGCAGACCTCGCCCAAGGGCCTTAAAAACAGGCTCTGGCAGTTGTTTTACTTCCTGCAGGCTGGGGTGCTGGCCGACTATATGCAGCGCGAAGGCGTGGTACATCTGCACAACCATTTCGGTAATTCCAGCTGCTCGGTCGCGATGATCGCGGCGCAAATGGCGGGCCTGCCCTTCAGCTATACCGCCCACGGGCCGATGGAATTCTTCGAGCCGCATCATTGGCGGCTGGATGCCAAGATTGCGCGGGCCGCGTTTGTGGCGGCGATCAGTCATTTTTCACGTTCGCAATGCATGCTGTTTTCCGATCCCGCCCATTGGGACCGGATCAAGATCGTGCATTGCGGGGTCGACCCCTCGATTTATGGCACTGAGCGGGCCGGGCACTCCCCCGGCAAGCGGCTGATGTTCGTGGGCCGCCTCGCAGGTATCAAAGGCGTACCGCTGCTGCTGGATGCGCTGGCGCAGCTGCAAGACAAACACCCCGATGCACATCTGACATTGATCGGAGACGGGCCGGATCGCGCCGCGTTAGAGACGAAAACGAAGGCGATGGGGCTGGGCGACCGCGTCACCTTCACCGGGTATCTTGGTCAGGCTGAAGTGGCAGAGCATCTGAACCGATCCGACGCGTTGGTTTTGCCCAGCTTCGCCGAAGGCGTGCCCGTGGTGTTGATGGAAGCAATGGCTGCCCAGCTTCCCGTGATCGCCACCCGCGTCGCAGGCGTGCAGGAACTGGTGGAGGACGGGGTGAGCGGTTACACCCTGCCGCCCGGAGATATGGAAGCACTGGTGGAGGCCCTGGATCACCTGCTGTCCGACCCCGACTTGCCCCGTCAAATGGGACAGGCGGGCCGTGAAAAAGTAGTGGCCGAGTTTGACGCCAGCAAAGAGGCCGCATGGCTGGGGGAACTTTTCACTGCGAGTTTGGCCGAGACGTTGCCAAAGGCTTTGAGACCACAAGGAACCGTTTGAATATTGTTCTTGCGTCGGATCTGGCGCACAGGACGCGCGAGAGTGCCAAAGGATAGTATCTGATATGTTGAAAAAGGTGATTGCCCGCATTCCTGAAGAGCAACGCAAGAAGCTGCGGCGGCGCTTGAACTGGCTGCTGCTCGGGCGAGAACTTTGGTATGATGGCACACGTTTTGCGCGTCATTCTTCTGCGCTGAGAGACCCGCTTGCGCAAGGACAACAGGCGGCGCATCTGACGATGGACTATCACCGGATCGAAAAGGGATTGGCTCTGCCCAGCCCGCGGCCCGGCTTCGGGGCGGATGTGATCGCACGGCTTCTGGCAAACTTACCCGCCTATCAGGCAGATTTCGGCGAGGACGATCTGGTGCGCACCGTGCGGGACGTGTTGCGCATGTACCAAATGCGCCAAGCAGCCTTGGGGCATACTAATCCCGGATTGGATGCCTTTTTTGCGCAGGAGGATGTTGCCGCAGGGGCGCGCCATGATGCGCCTTGCGGAGTAGTCCCCGTGGCAGCGCAAGACCTGTTTCCCTTTGAGGTCTCGCAAGCCGAAACTGTGCTGGAAAGCCGCAAATCAGTGCGGCAGTTCACTGGCGAACTGGTCGATGACACTACCCTGAGACGTATTGCGGAACTCGCGCAGCGGGCGCCTTCCGTCTGTAACCGGCAATGCGGCCGGCTTTACGTGGCCAATACACGCGAAAAGATTGATCGGATCTTAGCGCATCAGAATGGCAATCGCGGTTTTGGGCAGAGTTTAGGCGCCGTGTTTATCGTCGCAGCCGACCTGCAAGCGTTCACCTCACTCGGGGAACGCAATCAAGGCTATGTGGATGGCGGCATCTTCGCGATGGAGACGCTCGCGGCGATCCATACGCAGAAGCTGGGCGGCTGCATGTTGAACTGGAGCGCAACTTCAGGACGCGACAAGGCACTGCGGGCCGCCTTCGACATCCCGCCAACGGATGTCGTGATTACTATGATCGGCTGCGGGCACCCGCTGGACCAGGTGGAAGTGGCCGCAAGCCCACGTGTGTCCGCAGACCATGTCTTGAGGCCGCTGTAAGGCGGCTACCCCTTCAGCCATGCGAAATTGCGCATGGAGCGCTCTTTCACCTCGGGCAGGGCTGCTTCGATCTGCGCGCGCATCTGCGGCACGCGGGTTTCGAACTCTTCCAGCCGGGCGAGTAGTGCGTCTGCATCCTGCGCCTCATCATTGCCGACCAGCATGTTTTCGAGGCCAAAATATTGCATGAGCCCTTCAAACTTGCCCGCATAGGTCACGCAAAGCGGCGGAACGGCCTGACCAAGGCACGCAATGGCGAAATGCATCCGTGCCAGCAAGGTATAGTCCAGCGCAGCGGCCATAGCTTTCACATCCCATGTGTCGAAGGGGAAATCGACCATATGGACCCGATCACCAAATTCCGGTGACAGACGCTCTTGCAGGGTGCGCAGCGGCTCCACATCGCCGACGGGCTGAGGCTTGTAATCATGGGGCAGGAATAGGATCGAGCGTTCCGGCACCACCCGCAGCCAACCTGCAAGAGCTTGTTCCAACGCGCCCAGCCCATCGCCCTTCATCTTGGACAGGGTGGTGCCACCTGCATTCACGCCCAGCACCATATGGCCCTTGGCCTTTTGCCCTTCGGCCCAGGCAATGGCGGCTTTGGCATTGTCGGCTTTGGCCTCGGGACGCAGCAGGAAGGCGACATCGGCCACTTGTGTCGCAGGACGACCAACCGCCTCGCCAAAACGCTGCATCGAAATCGGATCGCGCGGGTGCATCGGCATTGCAGGCAGCGCCTTGAGCCGGGCCAAAGCCGCTTGGCCGGGCTTGTCTGAGAAAGAGAAGTTGATCGCGGCGGTCTGCATCCCGCCCCGCGCCACCAGATCCAGCATCTTCAGCCGTCCGCAATCGCCGCCATAAAGGCCGTCAATCACATCCGCTCCGATGAACAACAGCGACCGAGACCGGGCAATTTGCAGCACAGTGCGTAGTTTGCCCATGGGGCCGGACGCATCCAGATGGGCACGTTCAACCTTATTGCGCAGCGTCAGCTTGTCTGTCGTGCGGCAGATCACAACCGGCATCTTGCCCAACTCATGGATCAGCGTGTGCGAGATGCTGTCGATCATCGCCTGATCCCCAAGGCTGCCAGCATTTGCAGATGGCAATATGACAACACGGTCATTCTGTGTTGGCAGGAACAGGCGCAGGACGCGCAGGGCCAGACCAGCTAGCTGATATTTCATGATGTCCTCGTGTCGTATTTTGTTTCGATCAGCCTGTCAGGCCAGTTTGGCCAGACGCGCGTCCCAGACCGGGGTTTGGCGTTCGACAATTTCGGCGGTGGCCTTTCCTTTGCCCACAAACAGAGCGCGAGCCTGATAGGCACGGATGAAGGCGCGCAGCTCTTTGTCTTCTTGTTGGGCTTCACCCTTCAGGGCGGCACGCACGAAACCCCACCAACTGGCCAGCCCACCGAGCACGAACGGCGGATGCGCCATACGGAACAGGCAAGTGGCCGTAAAGAAGAAGAAGTTCGAGCCCATGTAATACTGCCCGAACCCGTGCCGCGCGCGCCCGGTCAGCACGCTTTTCTGACTGCTGCCCATGGCGCGCAGATGCTCGAACCGCAGCTCTTCATCATCCCAGGAACAGGCGATCCAGCCCAGTTGCCGGGATTTGTGGCAATCAATCGCGTCCCACATCACTTCGCGGACAAAACCACCAATCTCCTGGAAACAAGCGGTACGATAGAATTTGGTCATGCCGACCGACATCTCATCCCCACATTTCTCGGAGACCATCGCCCCGTTCAGCATGAAATACGGCTTGCCCGAACAACTGCCGATGCGCGGAGTGTCTTCCATGCGCTGCATCAGCCCTTCGAAATACCCCGCAGGCAGGTCAAGATCGAGGTCGAGCTTGCACAGATAGTCAAAGCCCTGCCAATCCACCTGATCGAGACCATAATAAAACGCCTCAATCACACCCGGGCCAACCGCGCGGTGGCCGCGGTCCGGCTTGGTGACAACTTCGATCCAGTCATGGACGGCGGAATATTCAGCCAGAATATCCGGGGTCGCATCGGTCGAGCCGTCATCGACGATCACCCATTTGGCGGGGGTGACCTTTTGCGCCACCACGCTATCAAGGGTCTTGCGCATGTAATCCGCCTCATTCCGGCACGGGGAGACCAGAAGATACCGGCGGGAGGGGGCAGAGCTCTGCATGCAGGACCTCGACATCGTTAAACATGAATGCTGCGGAGCAGCGACCTCGTGTTGAGTTACACTAGGAAAGCGCCTATAGCCAAGATGCGGTATGAAATTTCGATGCGTGTTCTGGCAAAATGGTAAACACACAACAGGCCTTGTGGCCCGAAACGATCCGCGCATCACTTGTGACGATTTGCATATATCAACTAGTGCGAGGGAGCCATGATCATGTCTGACCCCTGCGACCTGCTGGTCTCGATCATCAATTACAAAACCGGGCAGATGACGATTGACTGCGTGCAATCGGTACTGGCGGATTTTGCGGCAACGCCGGGCATGATGGGCCGTGTGGTGGTAGTCGACAATGCGTCGGGCGATGGCTCGGATCAGATGATTGCCGATTGGATCGCGGGGCAGGGACCGGATGTGCCGGTGACACTGGTGCGCTCGGCCACCAATTCGGGCTTTTCCGGGGGGCATAATCAGGGCATCGGAGCAGGAGAGGCGCGGTTTTATCTGGTGCTGAACTCGGATGCCGTGCTGCGCGAAGGGTTCTGCCGGGCCATTCTGGACGCGGCTGAGGCGAATCCCAAAGCCGGGCTGATCGCGCCCCGGCTGGAATATGATGATGGCGAACAGCAGATCAGCTGTTTTCGCATGCATGGGCCCGCCAGCGAGTTGATCCGCGCCGCCGCGACCGGTTTTGTGACGCGCCTGTTCAAGTCCTCGGAAGTCGCCCTGACCATGCCACCCGCACCGGATCAGATTGGCTGGGCCAGCTTCGCATGTATCTTGCTACGGGCTGAGTTGATCAATCAGCTGGGACCGATGGACGAAGGATATTTCCTCTATTTCGAAGACACCGAATATTGCCTGCGTGCCAAGCGGGCCGGGTGGGGCATTGCATATACCGATGCGGCGCGGGCGGTGCATTTTCGCGGCGGCAGCGCGCCGGTGAAATCTCTGGCCAAGGCGCGCAAACGGCTGCCTGCCTATTACTATGCCTCGCGGTCGCGGCTTCTGTATCAGGCGCATGGGCGCGCCGGGCTGCTGGCCGCTAACCTACTCTGGCATCTGGGGCGCGGCATTGCCCAATTGCGGCGGCTGGTAGGCAAGCCAGTACCGGGCTGTAACGCGAAAGAAAGCCGCGATATCTGGATCAACTTCGCCAATCCCATGACCGTTTATGGTCCCGAAGGTCCCAAGACATGAGCCGCCCCGACTATATCATCATCGGTGCCATGAAATGCGGCACCAGCACGCTGGCGGCCCAGCTTGGCGCGCATCGGGCCATGTTCATGACCACGCCGAAAGAGCCGAATTTCTTCTCTGACGATGACATCTTTGCCAAAGGGCAGGGCTGGTATGAGGGACTGTTCACTCCCGCTGCCACGGGTGATCTGAAAGGCGAGGCCAGCACGCATTACACCAAGCTGCCTGACCTGCCACAGGCTCTACCCCGCTTGTTAGAGACACTTGGGACCGAGGCGCGGCTGATCTATCTGATCCGCGACCCGCTCGACCGGCTGGTCTCGCATTACATCCATGAATGGACCCAAGGGGTGATGAGCTCTGATCTGGAGACCGCCCTGCAAGAGCATCCCGCGCTGGTCGCATATAGCCGCTATGCGATGCAAATCGCGCCTTGGATCGAGGCGTTCGGCCCAGAGGCGGTGCATGTGGACACGTTGGAGGCGATGAAGGCGGATCCTGCCGCGCTGATGGGGCGGGTCGGGGCGTTTCTGGGGCGCGATGATCTGGGCTGGCTGGACGAACTGGAGGCGCAGAATGTTTCCTCCGAGCGGCTACAGAAACGCAAGCTGGATTGGTTGATGCTGGATAACCCTGCCGCCACGTTCCTGCGCCGCAATCTGATCCCGCAAGCCCTGCGCGACCGGGTGAAGGCTGGGCGAAAGATGCAGACCAGGCCCACCCTGACCGACGCACAACGCGCAGCGTTGATCCCCACCTTCCGCGACGACCGCGACGCGCTGCACGCGCTGATCCCGAACCGGCCCGATCTGGACGCGGCCTATCGCTCTGTTCTGACATGACCCGCATCGCCACCATCCTGATCGGGCGCAATGAAGGCGCACGGCTGATCGCTTGCTTGGCCTCGATCCCGAAGGGGCTGGGCGAGGTGGTCTATGTGGATAGCGGCTCGACCGATGGGTCAATCGCGGCGGCGCAAGAGGCCGGGGCGCAGGTGGTGGAGTTGGACACCTCGATCCCCTTCACCGCCGCCCGCGCCCGCAATGCCGGGGTCGCGGCGCTGAGTGCGCGCCATGACTATCTGCAATTCATCGATGGCGATTGTGCGCTTGATCCAGCCTGGATGGAGACAGCATCAGCCTTCCTGAACGATCACCCCGAAGCCGCCGTGGTGTGCGGGCGGCGGCGGGAACGCTTTCCCGAAACCTCCATCTATAACGCCATGTGCGATGTGGAATGGAACACCCCCATCGGGCAGGCCAAATCCTGCGGCGGGGATGCGATGATGCGGGCAGAGGCGTTTGATGAGGCAGTGGGCGGCTTCAACCCCGGCCTGATCGCGGGCGAAGAGCCGGAACTCTGCGTACGCCTGCGGGCGGCGGGTTGGCAAATCTGGCGCATCGACGCGGAAATGACCCTGCATGACGCCGCCATGACCCGGTTCAGCCAATACTGGAAACGCAGCCGCCGGGGCGGGCACGCCTATGCCGAAGGCGCCGCTATGCATGGAGCCCCCCCGGAACGGCACGGGGTGGCAGGCACCCGCCGCGCGGTAATTTGGGGACTGGCTGTGCCGCTGGTGATCCTGCTTCTGGCGCTTCTCATCGGGCCTTGGGCGCTGCTGCTTTTGGCGATCTACCCGGCCCAAATCGCCCGGCTCGCCCTACGCGATGGGGGCGACCGCTTTGCCTGGGCACGCGCCTTCTTGCTCACAACCGGAAAATTTGCAGAAGCGCGTGGCGTTCTGGAATACCATATCAGCCGCCTGAGCGGGCGCGACAAAACTCTGATCGAATACAAGTAAGGGCCGCGGGATGGACCAATATATCCTTATCATTGGGTCGATGAAATCCGGCACAACCTCCTTGTTTTCGATGCTGGCGCAACATCCTCAGATCGCCCCGGTCGAACCCAAAGAGCCCGGCTTTTTCGCCTTTGACGACATCTATGCGCAGGGGGTGGATTGGTATCACAGCCTGTTCCAATTTAACCCTGCTCAGCATCGCTATCGTCTGGATGGCAGCACCGATTACAGCAAAGCGCCCCTGGTCGGAGATGTGCGCAAGCGGATGGAAGGGATTGGTCCGGCGCAGTTCAAGCTGATCTATATCATGAGGCACCCGCTGCGCCGGATTGAATCCCATGCAAGGCACACACAACGCACCCGCAAGGAGATCGGGCAAATCGTCTCTCCACGCCCCGACCATGGGCTGGATAGCGGTGTGTCGCTGGAATCGCTTGCCATGGGGCGCTACGCTGCTCAGTTGGACATTTACAAAGACTGCTTCGATCAAGGATCGCTGTTCTTGACAACGTTGGAAGAGCTCAAGAGCACACCGGACGCTGTCCTGCAGGACCTGTGGCGGTTTCTGGATTTGCCGCTCCATGAGGTGCCGTTGGAACAGTCCAACAAAGGCGGCAATCGGCGCGTGCAGCATCCGCTTTGGGGCAAGCTGACCGCCAATCCCAAGCTAAACGCACTCGCCAAATCGGTTCTGGGGCCGCAGATGCGGCAGAACATCAAAGCCAAGTTCAGCAAGCAGACCCAGATCACCGGTCGCTTTACCCTTACCCCGGAAGAAGAGGCCATGGTGCTGGCCCTTCTCGCCCCGGACCTGACACGGCTGCGAGACGTATATGGGGTAGATGTGGAAGAACTGTGGAACCTTACCCTCTGACCGAAACAGACGGATTGCGGTGCCGCGTCGTGCTGGACCTTGTATACCGAGGCGCCTGACTACGACGGCCTGTCTTTTTGTCCTGCTCAGACACAGTCTCGGCCTTCTGATCGAATTGTGCAAAACCCGCCAAAGCCCCCACCATCATCCATCCGATCTGGCTTAGGGCGGAATTGGGCAAAAGATACAGAATATTTGCCGTCATGATAACGGCAAGTGCGGCGGTTTCTATTGGAATCTCTTTGCTACGAGCCACACGCCACAGGAATAAGACGGGCAAGACAAGCAGCGCGAAGAAAGCGACAAAGCCAACCCAACCGTAGACGCTTAGGCGAATGATCCAAGTCCCATCAAAAGTGGTCGTCCGTACACCGGTTTCTGAATAAATCGCATTGCGGCCCCACCCCCCCCAGCCGGTCAGAGGCTTCTCCCAAGCGCGTTCTAGGAGGGCATCTTCATTGTCAAAACGGAAAAGTAGTGAGTCAGCACGGTCTTCGGAAATCTTAGCCGAAACATTCACAATCTGCTCAATCGGTATGATCTGCGCCTGACGCAAAGCCGGATAGAGTAGAAAAATGATACAGAAAACCATGCATATCCTGAGTTGGGTCGTTACCTTGGTGAAGAGTATCGCCCCAAACAATAATGCCAGTGCAGTTGCCCCCAGATTTCGGCTCATCACCAAAACCAAAAACAAGTAAATCCCTGCAATCAGGTACTTCTTCCGTCGCTCACGCGAATAGGCCTCACTTCGGTACAAAGCAAGGGCAGCCAATGCGACGGTGCAAAAGAAAAACCCAACCCACAAGCCATGACGCAGGAAGAGCATCGGCCGCCAACCACCACCCCGTTTATGTTGCACGAAGGAGTGCTGATAGAATCCATAGATCCATTTGTTGAATTGCGGGCTTAGCCGCATCTCAATCAATGCAAGCACACTATAAAGTACACCGGCGATCACCAAATACTCTAGCAACATCCGATGTTGGGCTGGTGTTGCCAGAAAACGCCTCGCGATCAAGAAAGGAATTACGAACAAAAGTGTTTCTGCGCTTTCCCCTACCATGTCCCACGTACGGGCTGCCTGGAGAACAGTTTCGCCGATCACAATTTGATAGCGATTGTTCTGAATGGTGAAAAAAGGGGAAATGAAGAGCAGGGCAATCAATGCGAACAGAGTCCACCCCCAAAGTGGACGTGCATTTATCCGCTCCGGCGATGCTGCAACTATGGCCCTCTGCCCCGATGCCTTGCGATAAAGTAGAACTGCCAGCAGCATTGCGAGCATCAAGATCAGTTGTTTGTTCAGCGCCGGCAAGCCAGGAAGGTCGATCTGGAAGCGCTCAGGTAAAAGAAGATATCCAGTCAGAACGCTTATCACTAACGCGCTTGCAAACGCGTATTTGCGAAAGAACAGCAAAGAAACAAAGGGCCATATACTCAGCGCCAGCAACGGCATATGATGATCTCCTAGCTTGGTATCATAGCGGGTCGAAGCTGAATATTAGGGAATATCCCGAAGGATACGGTAAACGTGCAAGCTCTATGACGCAGTATTTCCGAGCTATCCATAAAAAATACCCGCAGTTCGCTAGAACTGCGGGCATTGAAAAAATGATATGACGAAGCGCTCAGGCCGACTTGCGGCGCTTCCAAGCTGCTGCACCACCGAGGGCGCCCAGCAAC
>CAZPXE010000064.1:0-12259 GCA_964590545.1 uncultured Rhodobacterales bacterium
CAAAATCTGCGGCACCAGCACATCTGCCAGCCCCGAGTTGTGAAACGAGGTGGTTACAGCCATCCTCACCACCTCTGTGGCGCTTGCCGCTATGCCAGCCAGCCCCAATCCCAATGATAAACCCAAAGCCTTCAGCATTCCACGATGTCTCCGTTCAGAAAGGCGCGCGCCTCGGGAGTACGCGCCGCGTCAAAGAATGGCTCAGCCGGGCCAGTCTCATGCACTTGCCCACCCAGCATGAAAATCACCCGATTCGCCAACCGACGCGCTTGTCCCATGTCATGAGTCGACAGAATGAGCGCGGTTCCAGCGCCACTTGCCCTGCGCAAAATCTCCTCGATCTCGCGGGTCGCCCGCCCGTCCAGCGCGGCGGTCGGCTCATCCAGGAACAGCAGCTCAGGCTCTGAGATAAGCGCGCGCGCCAACGACAGCTTTTGCTGTTCACCCCCCGACAGAACGCCCGCCGGACGATCCAGCATGTCGCCCAGACCAACCCGGCCTGCCCATTGCGCTGAACGCGCCAACGCGTCCCTCCGTGCGACGCCCTTTTGTCGCAACGGAAAGGCGATATTCTCGGCCACCGACCGGCGCAGCATCACTGGCTGCTGAAACACAAAGGCCTGTCTCTGCCGGGCCTGCGCCTCATCACAGGCCCAGTCAATCGCGCCCATGGAGCAGCGCGCAATCCCGTGCAACATCCGCAGCAGAGTTGTCTTGCCCGACCCGTTCGGACCTACGACAACACAAATCCCCTGCCCGTCCAGATCCAGATTCACGGGCCCTATCAGCCGCTTTCCACGCCGAGAGGTTCCCGCGCCACGCACCACCAGAGGAAACATGCTCACCAGCGACCCTCCCGCTCTGTCCGGCCCAGCACGTGGATGGCGAAGTTCACAGCCAGCGCCAGCGCGATCAGCACGAACCCAAGCGCCAGAGCCAAGGCGAAATCCCCGCGCCCGGTCTCCAGTGCAATCGCCGTGGTCAGCACGCGCGTCACATGATCGATATTGCCACCGACGATCATGATCGCGCCGACCTCACCGATGCCGCGGCCAAAACCAGCGAGAGCCGCGGTCAGCAGCGCCCGTCGTGCGTCCCAAAGCAAGGTCCGTATCTTCTGCCAGCGCGTCACATTCATCGAGATCAACAGATCATGATATTCCTGCCAAAGATCGCGGAGTGACTGATGCGCGATGCTTGCAACGAGCGGCACAATGATGATCATCTGCGCGATAATCATTGCCCAAGGCGTGAACAAAAGCCCCAGCACTCCAAAAGGCCCGGAACGCGATAGCAGCACATAAACCACCAGTCCCACAACCACCGGCGGCAACCCCATCAGCGCATTCAGCGTCGCAATCACCAGCCTCCGCAAGCGAAACCGAGTGACCGACAGATAAGCCGCCAGCGGCAGAGCAATCACACAAGCTAAAGCCAAGGCACCAAAGGTAATCCGCAATGAACGCAGCGCGATCTCATACAGCTCGGCATCAAAGCTGACGACCATCCAGATCGCCTGCACCATGCCTTGCCACAGATCGTCCATGTATCCCCCGTTTCCCTTGACGCAGAGATTGACATGCACGCGCCCTGCCTGCCAGCCTCAATGCGCGTCAATCACCGCTTTACGCCAGCCTGTCCCGTTGCATTGCTTTGCTGTTCCGATCGGGGGTCAATTTGTCCGCATGACCCTTAGCAAAGATGCAAACCTGATTGACGATACAAAAGCGCCCCACTGCAACAGGTAGTCACCACCTCTGAGCGTTGTCAGGATACAGACTGATTGGCTCAGCATCATGGCGAGGCCAAAGCCGTGTTTGCTCTGCCAAACTTAGGCTTCTAGGGCAGGAATTTCAGTGTAAGTTAGGGGCATGAGGGAGAGAGACTTGCTGTGACAACTGTTCGCCTGCGCCTGCTGGTTTTGGCCCTTGCGCCACTGATCCTCCTGCTGCCGCTTTTGCTGCTGCTGGGATACACGCGCTGGTCGGCTGACTATGACGAGCTGCTCACGGCAAAGGTCGAAAGCGACCTTAAAGTGGCCGAACAATACCTTTCACGCATTCAGACCATCACAGGGGACGAACTGGGCGCGGTGGCCAGCTCGGTCGATTTTGCCCGCGCGTTGGCGCTACCCACTGACCTTGCCGACTTCTTTGAGGGCAAGCGCGGTGATCTCCAGCTCGATTTCCTCTATTTCTTGCCAGCCAATCAGGCCGTCGAAGCTGCCACCCGCTGGCCGGTTATCCGGTCAGCCCTATCGGGAAGGCCCGCCACGGAAATCGACATTTTCTCCGCCGAAAACCTGACCGCTCTCAGCCCGGATCTCGCGAGCCGTGCCAGCATTCCACTGATCGAGACCGAAGCTGCCTTGCCCACCGACCGCATCGTCGAAGATCGCGGCATGGTGATACACGCCGCCCATCCGGTCGATGTGATCGGGCGCAAAGGCGTTCTGGTTGGGGGTATTTTGCTGAACCGTAACCTACAATTCATCGATACAATCAACGCCTTGGTCTATCTCAACGCCGTCACAGGGGGCGAGTCCCAAGGCACCGCAACCTTGTTTCTGGAAGATGTACGCGTCAGCACCAATGTCCGCCTGTTTGAAGACGTGCGCGCCCTTGGGACCCGCGTTTCTGCTGTCGTGCGGGGCGGCGTGCTGGACGAAGGTCGCACATGGCTCGACCGGGCTTTTGTGGTCAATGACTGGTATATATCGGGCTATCTGCCACTGACCGACAGCTTCGGCGCGCGGGTCGGGATGCTTTATGTCGGCTTCCTTGAAGCGCCTTTTGCCGCTGCCAAAAACGCAGCGATCTGGTGGATCGCCGCAGCTTTTCTGGGAATCCTCGCGATCTCTGTACCTGTGTTCCTGTGGCTCGCCCGCGGTGTCTTTCAACCGCTAGAGCGGATGACCGATGTGATGCGCATTGTGGGCGAAGGGAACCTCTCAGCCCGCCATGGCAGCGTGAACCGCCGCGACGAGATCGGCCAAGTGGCGGCCCATCTGGACGATCTTCTTGATCAGATTCAGGACCGCGACGTCAAACTGCGCGCCTACGCAGATGACCTCAACGACCGTGTCGACCGCCGCACCGCCGAGCTGCGCACTGCCAATAAAAAACTGGAAGACACCTATCGCCAGTTGGTCATGAGCGAAAAGCTCGCCTCAATCGGTGAAATCACTGCCGGGGTCGCGCATGAAATCAACAATCCTGTCGCCGTAATCCAGGGCAATATTGATGTAATTCGCGAGACTTTGGGCACAGGTTCGCAGCCCGTCGACACCGAACTGCTGCTTGTCGACCAGCAGGTGGTGCGTATTCAGTCCATTGTTTCTAAGCTGCTAAAATTTGCCCGGCCCAGCGACTTCGCCGCCTATACCTCGGCGCTGCCTCTTCCGTCGGTTGTCGAAGATTGCCTTGTGCTCGTAGACCATGAACTGGCCAAGGGCTCTGTCACCATTGAAACTGACTTTCAGGATGCGCCCGAAGTGCAGATCGACCCCGGAGAGTTGCAACAGGTGGTGATCAACCTTCTGGTAAATGCGGTGCAGGCAATGAACCATTCTGGCAGGCTGACGTTGCATCTGGATACCGAAATCCGCGAGGGCAAGCGGGGCGCGCGGCTGATCGTGGCCGATACTGGTCCGGGCATTGCTCCGGATAAGCTGGACAGCGTGTTTAACCCGTTCTTTACAACGAAACAGGCCGAAGGCACGGGTCTGGGCCTCTCGATCTCGCAGGCCTTGATCCAACGAGCGGGCGGCCTGATATCAGTCTATAATCGCGAGGAAGGCGGAGCTGTTTTTACCATCTGGCTGCCTGAGGCAAACCCTGTGACCCAACCCGCCGAAATCAGCCAAGCGAGGAGTTCGTGATCCGTCCAAGCAAAGGATGGGCTTTGAAACAGTTTTCTGCGGTCGGTAGGGACATGGAGTTTTCGTTTGCTCTTCATCCTATTTGGTGGATGTTCACCTGACATCTGCCCAATTTCACCCAGAGCAGTGCAAGGCATTCACCGCCTTTACGGATCGTCCGAAAGGGACGTCATCAATTGCCGCATAAACCGGGCGGAGGCGACGGGCAGCGTGCGTCCACGCAGCTGCCCCAGCAAGAGATTGCCCGGCGCGACGTCGCGTTTAGCAAGCGGGCGCTCAACCAAATGCGGATCAACGCTCAAGTTCAGACCGACGGGAAACTGAAAGCTGATCGCATCTTCCCAAGTGCCGTAGTGGCGCATGAAATCGAAGCTTTCAGATTCAATGACTGGCGCAATTTCTATCCCGCTGGAACGCCGCGCCGCCGTTTCCAATAAAATCCGCACAGCATAGGTTTCAGACGGTGCAACATGGGGAAAACGCAGGACATCGCGCAAGCGGACCTCGGTGTGATCCGCCAGCGGATGGTCTGCCCGCATCACTGCGTGGATCGGTTGGGCGATGGCGTGCACGACCTCAAAATCCACCATGGTGAGCGGTTCGAACACCAGCGCAATATCGCTGGCGAATTCCGACAGCTCGCGTTCTGCCGCAACCCTGTCGCGGGCGTTGACGGTGAACGTCACTCCGGGGTGGTCCTTGCGGTAACGCGCGACCTCACGCGGGAGGAAGAAGGGCAAAAGCGCCTGCGAGCAGGCAACAGAAACATGCCCCCGGCGCACCCCCGACAAGTCAGCCACCTGCGACTTTAGCCGCGCAAAGTCAGATTGCTGAGAGCGGATGTGATGCAGCAGCAGCTCGCCTGCCGGGTTCAGCCGCACACCGCGCGGCAAGCGTTCAAAGATCTCGAAACCAAACTCATCTTCGAACCGATTGATCCGCCGATTCAGGGCAGAGGCCGTGATGTTCATGTCTTCAGAGGCTTTGCGGATGGACCCGGCTTGGATCACCCCTTCGATGAATTGAAAATCCCTAAGGTGGCGCATCTTGAACATTCCCTTGTGGTGCAAAATTTGCACCGCTTTTGTGAATTCTTAGCATTTGTTTTATCGCTCACGCCCTCCGATCCTCTTCAAAACGGGGATGGGAATCGATGATGATAGCGTTTTTGATGAGGAATAAGGCATGAGTGCCGGGATTGCGCTCACCTTGTCATCGTTGGCCGCGGCTTACGCGGCGGGCACATCACCCGCTCAGATTGTCGAACAGGTCTATGCGCGTATCGAAGAGGTCGCCGATCCGAACATTTTCCTCTGCCTGTTTCCAAAGGAAGAGCTGTTAGACGCAGCTGGCGCCTTGGGCGCGTTTGACCCTGCCCGCCCGCTTTGGGGCGTGCCATTCGTGATCAAAGACAACATTGATGTGGGCGGAGTGCCGACGACCGCTGCTTGTCCTGACTTTGCCTATGTCCCGGACGAAACCGCCTTTGTGGTCCAGCGCCTGCAAGAAGCGGGCGCTTTGCTGATCGGCAAAACCAACCTCGATCAATTTGCAACGGGTCTGGTGGGCGTGCGCACACCATTTGGCGCCCCGAAGAACGCGATTGATCCGATGATCGTGCCCGGCGGCTCGTCCGGCGGGTCCGGCGTTTGTGTGGCCCACGGCATCGCTAGTTTCTCGCTTGGCACGGATACGGCCGGGTCTGGCCGGGTGCCTGCTGCGCTGAACAACATCGTCGGGTTGAAACCCACTTTGGGTGCGCTGTCGGCCACGGGCGTCGTTCCGGCGTGCCGCACATTGGATACGGTTTCGGTTTTCGCTTTGACGGTATCTGACGCCTACGCAGCCTACAGCGTGGCGGCGGTTTATGACCCCGAGGATGCCTATGCGCGTGACATCGCGACGCCAGCGATGGTGGCGCCCCCCTCCACACTGAACATTGGCATCCCCAGCCAGAACAGCATTCGCTTTGAAGGGGATGAGGCGCAAGCCGCCTCCTTTGCCGCGACAATCCACGCGCTCAAAGAGGGCGGCGCGACGATCTCGGAGATCGACTTTGAACCGCTCTATGAAATTGCGCAAATGCTCTATTTCGGCGCTTGGGTGGCAGAGCGCTACGTCGCGACAGAGAGCCTTTTCGAATCCAACCCGGACGCGCTTTTCCCGGTCACCGCGAAAATCATCGGATCGGCGGTTGGGAAAACGGCGGCGGAAACGTTCAAGGATTTCTACAAGCTCAAGGACCTGATTGCCGCAGCAAAACCCGCAATTGACGCCTGCGATGTGCTTTGCGTGCCAAGCATTCCAACCTTTGCCAGCGTCGCCGATCTAGAAGCCGATCCGATGGGGCCCAACAACATGCTGGGCACCTACACGAACTTTGTGAACCTGATGGACATGTGCGGCATCGCCGTGCCGACACCCGCACGGTCCGATGGCCGCCCCGGCAGCGTGACGATTCTGGCCAAGGCGGGCGCGGACGCCAAAACGGCCGCTGTGGCCACGCAAATCGAGGCTTGGGGCAATCGCAACCTTGGCGCGACGACCTGGGCTTTTGAACCTGCGACATTGCCCGCTGACGCGCCCAGTGACGCAATCCGCATCGCTGTGTGCGGGGCGCATATGTCGGGCCTGCCGCTGAACCACACGTTGACGGAACGCGGCGCGCGGTTCGTTTGTGCGCACAGATCTGCGCCCGACTACACGTTCCACGCGTTGCCCGGAGCAGGCGTGGCACGCCCCGGCATGGTGCGCACCGAGGCGGGAACAGGCGCCGCCATCGCCTTGGAGCTTTGGGACATGCCGCTCACCGCCTTTGGCAGCTTTATGAAAACCATCCCCGCGCCCTTGGGCATCGGCATGCTGACTCTGGCCGATGGCAGCACCGTGCAGGGATTCATTTGCGAAGCCATCGCGACGCAAGGCGCAACCGACATTACCGAACTGGCCGATTGGCGAAAATACCTGGCCACAAAAGCCTGAAACAACAGCGCAGCACAGCGCGTGACCAATATGGAGAATTCGATGACTGACACTTCAAGAAGACGCTTCTTACAAACCGGAGCGGCAACAGCCGCGGCCTTGCCATTCTTGCGCGCCCTGCCCGCCAATGCCCAAAGCGGGGGCACTTTAGTCGCCGTGAATGGCCAGACCATCAACAGCCTTGATCTGCACCGCACCGGCACCAACCGCCCGAGCTACCAGGTTGCGATCAACTGCTATGACCGCCTCGTGTCTTTTGGAACGAAGCCCTCCATGGGCGGCGGGCTGGAATTTGACTATTCCAAAGTTGAACCGGAACTGGCGGAAAGCTGGACCGTCTCCGACGACGGTTTGGTCCTGACCTTCACCCTGCGCGACGCGACCTTCCAGGACGGCGCGCCCGTGACCGCAGCGGACGTGAAATGGTCCTTTGATCGCGCCGTATCATTGGGCGGCTTCCCTGCTGTGCAGATGAAGGCCGGTGGTTTCACCAAGCCAGAGCAATTCGCTGCCATTGATGACAAGACCTTCCAGATCACGCTGGATACGCCGTCCAAACTGGCGATCCCGGATCTCGCCGTGCCGATTCCATTCGTGATCAACTCCAAAGTCGCTATCGCAAATGCAACAGAAGAAGATCCCTGGGCGACTGAGTATTTGCACCTGAACACCATCGGTTCCGGCGCGTTCAAGGTCGCGCGTTGGGTGCCCGGCGAGCAGCTGATTTATGAGCGAAACGATGATTGGGCCAGCGGTGCACTGCCCGCTTACGAACGTGTCGTGATCCGCGAAGTCCCGTCTGCCGCGACCCGCCGTGCAGTGATCGAACGCGGCGATGCGCAGCTGTCTTTCAACATTCCCAGCAAGGACGCGCTGGAGCTTTCGGACATGATGGAGGTCAACTCGACCCCGATCGCCAACTGCATCAACTGCATCGGTTTGAACACCAACTTTGAGCCGTTCCAAGACAGCGATGTGCGCAAAGCCGTGGCCTATGCCATTCCGTACGAGGCGATCTTTGAGACGGCGGCATACGGTCGTGGCGCACCGCTTTGGGGGGAAGAGACGGAACGCTCTGACATCGCTTGGCCGCGCAAGACGGGCTATATGGAAGACCTCGACAAGGCCAAGGAATACCTTGCCAAATCCGGGTTCCCAGATGGGTTCGAAGTACCGTTTTCCATCAGTCTCAACCAGCTGGATTGGATGGAGCCAACCGCCTTGCTGATCCAGGAAAGCCTCGGAAAAATCGGCATCACTGTGACCATCGACAAGATTCCAGGCGCCGATTGGCGGACCGCGTCCCTCGTTGAAAAACGGCTGGCATTCCATTTGGAAGGCTTCGGTGGATGGCTCGACACGCCAGACTACTATTTCTTCTGGGCCTACAAAGACGGGCACCTGTTCAACTCTTCCAACTACCGCAATGAAGAGATCGAAGCGCTGGTAGACACGACCTTGCCGATGGAAACCAGCGATCCCGCTTATGAGCCAAACGTCAAACGCATGCTGGAAATCGCGCTGGACGAGTTGCCACGTATCCCGCTTTGGCAGCCTGCGCTGAATGTCGCGTTGAACGGGGCCACGGATTACGAATTCTGGTTCCACCGTCAGCTTGATGTACGCCCGATCAAGCCTGCGTAATGTCAACGCGCGCGAAACTGATTGGCGCACGGATACTACAGGCCATCCCGGTTGTTATCGGGGTGGTCATTATCACATTCCTGCTGACCCGCGCCCTGCCGGGGGACCCTGCGGTCTATTTCGCAGGGGACGCGGCGGACGAGGCATCGATCCAGCAGGTGCGTGAAAACCTCGGCCTGGACAAACCCCTGCCGCAGCAATTTGGCCTATATGTCAGAGATCTCTTGCGCGGCGATTGGGGCAATAGTCTGTCGACAGGCCAGCCGGTGCTATCCGACATTTCCCGGCGCTTGCCGGCCTCGCTTGAGTTGACCTTGATCGCGCTGATCCTGTCCTGTGCGATTGCTGTCCCACTTGGCGTGATGGCCGCCACAAAGCCCGGGTCTTGGCGCGATCATATGTGCCGCGTTCTCGTGACCGCAGGCGTGTCACTGCCGACATTTTTCACCGGAATTTTGCTGATTTATGTGTTTTACTATTTGCTCGACATCGCGCCCTCGCCGCTTGGGCGGCTGGATTTCCTGTTCATCGAACCCGAGCGGATAACAGGGTTTTACCTGATCGACTCGGCACTTGTGGGCGATTGGGAAACCTTTGGTGGCGCTGCCAAGCAGCTGGTTCTGCCTGCCTGCACCATGGCCATTTTTACACTTGCCCCGATTGCACGCATGACCCGCGCGGCGATGTTGCAAACGCTGTCATCCGATTTCATACGCACCGCGCGGGCGGCGGGGTTGTCGCGGCGCAAGATCCTGATGGGGTACGCCCTGCGGAACGCTTTGTTGCCGGTGGTGACGACGCTGGGCATGGTGTTTTCCTTTGCACTTGGCGCAAATGTTTTGGTGGAAAAGGTCTTTGCCTGGCCCGGCATCGGCTCTTATGCGGTCGATGCTTTGGTCGCGTCGGACTACGCAGCTGTTCAGGGGTTTGTGCTGGCGATGGCGCTGCTTTTCGTGGCGCTTAACCTGATCATTGATCTGACCTATGCGGTGATTGATCCTCGCATCGGATTTGACAGCGCATGAGCACGCAATCCTTTGCCTCCCACGTTGGTTATGTCCTGCGCCAGAACCCGGTGACGATGATCGCTTTTGCAATGCTGGCCGGGTTGATCTTTTGCGCGGTCTTCGGTCCCGCGCTTGCGCCTTATGATCCGCTCGCTTCGAGTGACCGAATCCTGGAACCACCCAGTGGTGCGCATTGGTTTGGCACCGACCATCTGGGGCGAGACGTATTTAGCCGTGTGATCGTGGCAACACGGCTCGACATGGTGATTTCTATCGGCGCGGTGGCGCTGTCGTTTGTGGCTGGGTCGATTTTGGGTTGCGTCGCGGGCTATTGGGGCGGCTGGTTTGACACTGTGATCAGCCGGGGGCTGGACATGATCATGGCCTTCCCGCTGTTCGTGCTGGCCATGGGCATCGTCGCAGCACTTGGGAACACTGTGGAAAACGTGATCTACGCCACCGCCGTCATCAATACGCCCTTTTACGCAAGGGTTGTCAGGACAGAGGTGAACATCCGTCGTGAGGCAGGCTTTGTCCACGCGGCGAAACTGGCGGGAAATTCTGACCTGCGGGTCGTTGCGATGCATATCTTCCCCAATGCGCTTCCGCCGATGATGGTGCAGGTCTCTCTCAATATGGGGTGGGCGGTGCTGAATGCTGCGGGCCTCAGTTTCATCGGGCTGGGCGTGCGCCCGCCGACCCCGGAATGGGGGATCATGGTCGCAGAAGGTGCCGGTTACATCATCTCGGGCGAGTGGTGGTTGGCGCTGTTTCCGGGACTCTGGCTGATGCTGGCGGTCTTTACCTTCAACCTTCTGGGTGACGGCCTGCGCGACATGGTTGACCCAAGGCAGCGACGTTGATGCTACGGATCCGTGACCTTCGCGTTCAATTTGACACCAGAAACGGGCCGGTCGATGCGGTGCGGGGGATCAATCTTGATCTGGCGAAAGGCGAAACCTTGGGACTCGTCGGCGAAAGCGGGTCGGGGAAATCTGTCACCGCCTTCAGCGTGCTGCGTATTCTGGATGAGGGCGGGCGGATCGTTGCGGGCGAGCTGATCTACGGCGGGATCGACCTCAAGGCCGCGACTGAGGGTGACCTCAATGACATCCGCGGGCGCGAGATTTCGATGGTGTTTCAAAACCCGCGTGCCGCGTTGAACCCGATCCGCAAAGTAGGTCACCAGATCGAAGACGTGCTGCGCCAACATTCCGTCGCGACCCGACAAGATGCCCGCGCCAAGGCGATCGCCGCGCTGGAAGAAGTGCAGATCAAGGATGCAGAGGCGCGCTATCACGCCTATCCGTTCGAGTTGTCGGGTGGCATGTGTCAACGCATCGTTATTGCCCTTGCACTCGCTTGTCAGCCCAAGCTTCTCATCGCAGACGAACCAACCACTGGCCTTGACGTTACCACACAAAAAACGGTGATGGATCTGATCCAAAGCCTCGCCCAAAGCCGGGATATGAGCGTGCTTTTGATCACCCACGACCTTGGCCTTGCCGGACAATATTGCGACAGGTTGCTGGTGATGAAAGACGGGGAAGTGGTCGAAAGCGGTGCGCCCGCCAAGCTGAGCAAAACCGCGAGCCATGCCTATACGCAGACGCTTGTCGCGGCGACACCGCACAAGGGCAAGGCGCTGCATGAATTGATCCTTGGCGGGCGCGAAATCCCTATCCCGCCGAGGGGCGACGTATTGTTGTCGGTGCGTGACGTCACGAAGACCTATGCTGGCAAATCTGGCCCGGTCCAAGCTCTGCGCGGCGTCAGCTTTGACCTGCGCAAAGGCGGCTGCCTTGGGCTTGTGGGCGAAAGCGGGTCGGGAAAATCCACGCTGTCCTCCATCCTCGCGCGGCTTCAGGATGCCACCAGCGGAGACATTCTGTTTGAGGGCCGCTCGCTTGGCGACACACCGGCGGCCCGCTTTGCAAAAGACCCGCGCCGGGCTGATATTCAGATGGTGTTTCAGGATGCAACCGACAGTTTGAACCCGCGCCATACAGCGGCGCAATCTATCAGCGAACCGATCAGCCATTTGGCGCGTCTTGGGCGAGTTGCGCGCACCGAGCGTGTCCACGAGTTGGCAGAACAAGTGGGTTTACCCGAGGCGTTGTTAAGCAGATTGCCGCATCAATTGTCCGGCGGACAAAAAGCCCGTGTCGGCATCGCTCGGGCCTTGGCGGTCAACCCAAAGCTGCTGATATTGGATGAGCCCACGGCGGCGTTGGATGTGTCTATTCAAGCGGTGATTTTGAACTTGTTGGCAGACCTGCGACACCGGCTAAACCTGACCTATCTGTTCGTCAGTCACGATCTTGCGGTCGTCCAGATGCTATGCGACGAGGTTCTTGTGATGAAGACGGGGCAGTGCATGGAATACGGCGCGACTGAAACGGTCCTTACGTCTCCCCAAAACAGGTATACACAAGAGCTTATGGCCGCGATGCCGAAGACGCTGGTTTGAACCGGCGTCCATCAGGCACTCATATTGATCGATTGGACGCGGTGAGACGACGCAATCCGAGCGAAGACTCTTCGGTGCGGTCATAGTTTCGTCTGTGAAACGGCCAGATGAAGACTGCAAAGGTGCAATCTGAGCGAATGCGCGATGTAGGAACAAGTGTGGGGGCGATTTGCGGTAATTTACAAATTTGTCAGAAAAATTGACAAATTAATGAAGTTTGATGGCGGAGACGAAGGGATTCGAACCCTCGAGACGATTCCTCGCCTACTCCCTTAG
>CAZPXE010000065.1:0-12197 GCA_964590545.1 uncultured Rhodobacterales bacterium
AGCGCGCGGCCCTCTTCTGGCGCTGGACCATGGGGTTCAATGCCACGATGGAAGGCATTCACCGCTGGGCCATCTGGTTCGCCATGCTCACCCCGATAACGGGCGGCATTGGCATCCTTCTGACCGGCACAGTCGTGGACAACTGGTTCATCTGGGCACAAGAGCACAACTTTGCGCCCATGTATGACGGCTCCTACGGCTACGAAGATTACGGCTCTTACGAAGCCTTTATCGGACAGGAGTAAGCGCGATGTTACCCAAGTGGTTTAATGAATGGAACAAGGCCAACCCGACCAATATCTTCGGGCCGGCCATCCTTGTCGGAGTTCTGGGAAGCGCCGTTTTCGTAGCTGCATTGATTGCAACATGGGGGCAGCCTTTCGCCACCACATCGATGCAGACCGGCCCGCGTGGCACCGGCATGTCGGTGCCGGAGTTTTCAGCCATGGTGGTCCAATCGGACCCCACGATTGAGGAATACTACACCGACACACCCATCGTGCCTGAAGGCGGTGAAGATCTGGCCAAGGATATTTACGAAAATGTTCAGGTGCTGGGCGATCTGACCGAGGACAACTTCAACCGCGTGATGCTGGCCATGACCCAGTGGGTCGCGCCGGAAGAAGGCTGTACCTATTGCCACGGTGATGTGGATATCGAGGAATACGGCAATGATGACCTTTACACCAAGGTTGTCTCGCGCCGGATGATCCAGATGACGCAAGCCATCAACGAAGAGTGGGATGGTCACGTCAATGCGGTCAAGGAAGTGGGCGTCAACTGCTACACCTGCCACCGTGGTCAGAACGTCCCGTCTGAGATCTGGTTCAACATCACCCCGGTCACCGAAGCGTCAGGAAGCTGGGCGTCTGTTCAGAACCGGGCGACGTCGCTAAGCCAGTCCACCTCGCTGCCGTCAAATGCTCTGGAAGTGTATCTGACCGATTATGACAGCGCGGTGAATGTTCATGATCTGGAAAGTCGTGTTGAGGGTATTCCGGGCATTACCGAGGATGTGCACACGATCCAGAAGACCGAGATGACGTTCAGCCTGATGAACTACTTCTCGAACTCGCTGGGGGTGAATTGTGTGTTCTGTCACAACTCGCGCGCTTTCTACGACGGGGCCCAGAGTACGCCACAATGGGGCACGGCGCTGCTGGGTCGGCAGATGGTGATCGAGCTCAATCAGGAATACCTGATGCCGCTGAAGGACACCTATCCGGCAGAGCGACTTGGCCCGATCTATGCGGACGCGCCGAAAGCCGGATGCAAGACCTGCCACAAGGGCTATCAGCGCCCGATGCAGGGTCTGAACGTGATTGCCGACTGGCCGGAACTGGCCAGCACAGAGGCACCGGAATACGCGGCCGAGTAAGGCCCGCGGACCGAACAAGAATAGGGCGGGCGGCCCAGTTTCCGAGACGACCGCCCGTTCTGCCAGGCACGGATCATTGGCTTCCTTGATTCGCGCACGGGGCCACGCGCCCCGGTTCCCTTCCTGTTGGCTACAGGAACTGGCGCCCGCATCGAAGCAATTCGTTTGCGGGCGTCTTTTTCTCGGAATGAAACAAATACCAACGGGAGACGTGCGCCATGACCCGACCAATTACCCCTACCCTCGACCGCGTGGCCGGGCCTTCGGATTTGAAAGCCCTGAGCGATGCGGAGTTGCATGTGCTGGCCAATGAGTTGCGGGCCGAGACGATTTCCGCTGTGTCCGAAACGGGTGGCCATCTTGGCTCCTCACTGGGTGTGGTGGAGTTGACCGTCGCGATCCATGCGGTGTTCGATGCGCCCCGCGACAAGCTGGTTTGGGATGTGGGCCACCAATGCTATCCGCATAAGATCATCACAGGCCGCCGCGACCGTATCCGCACCCTGCGCCAAAAGGGCGGACTCAGCGGGTTCACCAAACGCGCCGAGAGTGAGTTTGATCCCTTCGGCGCCGCGCATTCGTCAACGTCCATCAGCGCCGCGCTGGGCTTCGCCACAGGGCGTGATCTGGGGCAGCCTACGGGGGATGCGATTGCGGTGATCGGCGATGGGTCCATCAGCGCGGGCATGGCCTATGAGGCGCTCAACAATGCCGGCTCCGAGGGGCGGCGGCTGTTTGTGATCCTGAATGACAATGAAATGAGCATCGCCCCGCCTGTGGGCGCGATGAGCACCTATTTGTCGAACCTTTCGACCGTTGGCCCGCTGCCGACGCTGCGGTCTGTGGCCGAGGGCGTTGAAGCTGCGATGCCCAGGGCGATGCGTGACGGGGCGCGGCGGGCGCGCGAGATGATCGTGGGGATCGAGAATAAGGGCACGTTCTTTGAAGAGCTTGGCTTTGACTATGTGGGTCCGGTGGATGGGCACAACATGGCAGAATTGCTCCATGTGCTGCGGGCAGCGCGCGCGCGCGCAACGGGGCCGGTTCTGATCCACGCCTGCACAGTGAAGGGCAAGGGATATCAATATGCCGAAGGGGCGGATGATAAGTATCATGGCGTCGCCAGATTCGACATTGCGACCGGCGCCCAGCACAAGCCCAAGCCGAACGCGCCCAGCTATACGGGCGTTTTCGCCAAGGCGCTGACGGATGCGGCCGCGCGTGATCCGGCGATTGTCTCGGTAACGGCGGCGATGCCGGGGGGCACGGGTCTGGATAAGATGCAGGCGCAGTTTCCGGGGCGGGTGTTTGACGTGGGCATTGCCGAGCAGCATGCGGTGACCTTTGCTGCCGGGATGGCGGCGACGGGGTTGAAACCGTTCTGCGCGATTTATTCCTCCTTCCTGCAAAGGGGTTATGACCAAGTGGCCCATGATGTTGCACTGCAAAACCTGCCGGTGCGCTTCGCGCTAGATCGGGCCGGGCTGGTCGGCGCGGATGGGCCGACCCATGCAGGCGCGTTCGATATCGGCTTCCTCGCCTCGCTGCCGAATATGGTGGTGATGGCCGCCGCCGATGAGGCGGAACTGGTCCATATGGTCGAAACCGCCGTGCAACACGACAGCGGCCCGATTGCTTTCCGCTATCCGCGCGGCTCTGGCACCGGGGTTGAAATCCCCGAACGCGGCACGCCGCTTGAGATTGGCAAGGGTCGGATGATCCAAGGCGGCAGCGGCGACGTGGCCTTCTTGTCGCTGGGCACGCTTCTACCGGATATCGAAGCGGCGGCGCGGCGGCTTGAAAGCGAAGGGGTCAGTGTATCCATCGCGGATGCCCGTTTCGCCAAGCCGCTGGATATGGAGCTGATCCGCGATCTGGCGGCGAACCATGCGGCGCTGATCACTGTTGAGCAAAGCGCCATTGGCGGCTTTGGCGCGATGGTGCTGCAAAACATGGCCGCCGAAGGGCTTCTAGATACCGGATTGAAACTGCGGACCATGTGCCTGCCGGATCGGTTCATCGACCATGCCAGCCCGGATGACATGTATGCGGAAGCGGGTCTTGATATTCCCAGCATAGTGCAGACGGCGATGCAGGTGCTCGGGCGCGAGGCGACGGTGGTGGATTTGAAAAGCGCGGGCTAAACAGCGTTTGCTTTGGTTAGTATCCTGATTTCCTGGGCGACCCTGTCGGGGTCGTCCCAGTGAATGGAGTGTCCAAGTCCCGGCAATTCCAGCAACGGAATATCGTGCAAGGACGCGCGGGCGTCACCAATTGGGACAAGAAGGTCGTCGGGCGATAGGATCGCCATACACGGCACCGGCGGCGGCGCTGCAAACAGGGCCGCTTTGATCGTGTGCCGCGCTTTCACCTGATGCTCCATCGCGTCCACGCTTTGCGCGTAGGGGTAGGCGAGCGAGCCGTGGATCGCTTCGGCAATGGCGCCCGGCGCTTCAAATGCTTCTTTGCGAAAGAGCCACGGGAACAGGACGTTCAGCCATGTCTCCGGCGGCGCGTCAGAGCGGCGGATGTCGATCAGGCTTTGGAATAGCAACTCGTTCCGATGCGTCGGGATCGGGGCTGCGCCGAGCATCATCAGGGAGGCCACCCGCTGTGGCGCGGTGACACCCAGCGCCCAGCCGATCATCCCGCCGAGGGAGTGGCCGACCACATGCGCTTTCGCGTGGCCCAGATGATCCAGCAGAGCAACCAGATCGCCAACCCATTCCTCCATCCCGGCGGGTGCGTCCCATGGCGTGGTGCGTCCGCAGGTGCGATTGTCGGGGCGGATGCAGGTGAAATGTGGCTCCAGCAGGGGCAAAAGCGGCCCCCAACTCGCGCTGTCGGACATGAACCCGGCGATGAGCAGCAGGGGTGGGCCGTCGCCTGAAATCTCGTAGTGCAGCGAAACGTCCGGCAGGGCGAGGTCAGGCATTCAACGCACTCCATGTGGGCAGCAGGTCATTGGGCGCAGGGGTGGCATGGTAGACACCGCGCGCGATGGCCCGGCTGAGGCAGATCGCAGCAGCATGGCCTATAACGCCAAGGTCACGTTCGTTTGGCAAAGGCTGCGCGCCTGTTGAAAGGGCGAAGACCGCATCCCCGTCGGCGGGGCTATGTGCAGGCACACACGCGCGGGAGATGCCGTCATGCGCAGCCGTCGCGACCCGCTGGCATTGCGCTTTGGTCAAATCAGCATCGGTGGCGACGATGGCGATGGTGGTATTGGCCCGCTCCATCATGGCCGTGACTTTGCGCGAGGTCAGATCGCGGCCAAGGCCAATGTTCGGGTCGGGGCCGACACCGCCGAACTCGCCATCCACTTCGAACGGCGCGGCCCAGAAATGGCGATCGCCGGGGGTGGTCACGCTGCCCATCGGGTTTGCAGCGACGAGGGCGGCGATTGTGATACCAGTGTCCAAAACTAGCGAGGCCGAGCCCAGCCCGCCCTTCATCATCGCGGTCATGGCGCCTGTTCCTGCGCCTTCGCTGCCAAGTTTGAAATCGGTACCTGCCGCGTCGAAGGCGGCGCGGCCTAGGGCGCGATAAGGGTTCTCTGCCCAATCTTGCGCCCCGCCGGAGAGCAGATCGAAGATGATCGCGCCCGGCACCAATGGGATCACGGCTGGCCCAACACGATAGCCGCGCCCTTCCGCGCGCAGCCTATCCACGACACCAGAACAGGCGTCCAACCCATAGGCTGAGCCGCCGGACAACACCAGCGCATCCACCTGTGCCACGGATTTATCCGGCGCGAGCAAGTCGGTTTCCCGCGTGCCGGGCGCGCCGCCGAGCACGCTGACGGAAGCGGTAAAGGGCCTGTCCGAGAGGACGACCGTGCTGCCGGACTTCAGCGTCGCGTCGGACGCATTGCCGACCCGTAGGCCGGGCACATCGGTAATCAGGTTGCTGGGGCCGGGTTGCATCAAATTCTCGGCTTCTTCGCTGCCGTGTCCGGATCGCCGGTATTCGGCTCGCCCTTGGGTTCAATCAACAGAACTTTGCATTCCTGATCCGCGCGCGGGCGATGGGTGACGCCTTTGGGAACCACAAACAACTCACCCGCCTGTACCGGATGGCTTGTGCCCCCTTCGAGATCCATCACCATCTCTCCCTCCAGAACGAGAAAGAAATCATCTGTGTTTTCATGTAGGTGGTATGGAAATTCCCCCTGAAACTTAACGACCATCACGTCGTTACCGTTGTAATCTGCAACCACATGGGGGTCCCAATGGGTGCTGAATTGCGCGAGCTTTTCGGCGAGATTTACGGGTTTCATATGCAGCGCCCGCCATCCACTTCCATTGCGACGCCGGTGATCATGCTGGCCTCGTCAGAGCACAGGTAGCAGGCGGCGTTGCCCATGTCTTCGGGGGTTGAGAAGCGTCCCAGCGGGATGGTCGACAGGAATTTGGCGCGCACCTCTGGCGTGTCCTCGCCCATGAAGGATTTCAGCAGGGGCGTTTCGCCTGCAACCGGGTTCAGGGCGTTCACGCGCACACCATGGGGGGCCAATTCGACGGCCATTGCCTTGGTCGCTGTGATCATCCAGCCTTTGGACGCGTTGTACCAGTTCAGGTTCGGCCGGGGCGAGACGCCAGCGGTGGACGCCACGTTCAGGATCGCGCCCGCGCCGCGTTTTTTCATATGGGGCACCAGCGCGCGGGCGGTGAGGTAGACGGATTTTGCGTTGACGTTCAGCACGCGGTCGAACTCGTCCTCGTCCACCTCCTCCATCGGTTTGGGCAGGTGGGTGATGCCTGCGTTATTCACCAATACATCGACGTGGCCAAAGGCGCTAAGCGCCTGTTCCACCATTGCATTGACGCTGTCGCCGCTGCCCACATCGACGGTGCAGGGGATGCCACCGACCTCCGCTGCGATCTCGGCTGCGCCCTCAGCGTTCAGGTCCGCGACCATCACCTGCGCGCCCTCGGCCGCGAATTTGCGCACGATGCCTGCGCCGAAGCCTGATGCGCCTCCGGTGACGATGGCGGTTTTGTTTTCAAGACGCATGGGGGGGGTCCTTTCGGGTCAGATCCGGCAGCACGGGGGCCGCTGCGATCAGGGATTTTGTGTAAGGATGCTGGGGGTTTGTAAAGACGTCCTCGGTCGCGCCCTGCTCGACGATTTCGCCCGACTGCATGACCAGCACCCGGTCGGTGACGGAGCGGACAACGGACAAATCGTGCGAGATGAAGAGGTAAGTCAGCCCATAGGCACGGCAGAGATCGGCGAGCAAATCAAGGATTGTGGCGCGGACCGACACATCGAGCGCGCTGACAGCTTCATCCAGCACGATCAGGTCCGGCTTGGTAATCAGCGCACGGGCAATCGCGATGCGTTGGCGCTGCCCGCCAGAGAATTGATGCGGGTATTTCTGCGCGTCGTCGGGCGACAGGCCTACGGCAGAGAGCGTCTCGGCAATACGCGTCTCGCGCTGCGTACCGCGCGGGGGATCAGGGAGCAGGTGGAACGGCTCGGTGATGATGCGCCCGACGCGGTGGCGGGGGTTGAAGCTGCCATAGGGGTCTTGGAACACGACTTGCATTTTGCGTTGCACCGCCGGATCGGGGCGGTGGCCTGCGGTAACGGGGGTGCCGTCCAGCTTGATGCTGCCGTCCTGCACCGGCTCTAGCCCCAGAATGGCGCGGGTAAGGGTGGATTTGCCGCAGCCGGACTCGCCCACGAGGCCGACACGCTCACCGCGATCCACGGTGAAGCTGACGCTCTTGACCGCCCGGAAATGGCCTGCGGGTGCGAATAGCGAGCGTTTGGGTAGGCGATAGTCGCGGATCACCTCGCTGACTTCCAGCAGGGGCACGGGCGGCGGCGGGTCGGGCAGGTCGACTTGGTGGCGGGACGCTTCGAAAAGCATCCGCGTGTAGGGGTGTTTGCGCTCGCGCAACACCTCTGCCGTTGGTCCCGCCTCAACAACCTCACCATAGCGCATGACGCAGATTTTGTCCGCCATATCCGCCACAACCGCAAGGTCGTGGGTGATCATCAGCAGGCCCATGCCGTAATCTGTTACCAACCCTTTCAGTAGGTCGAGGATTTGCGCCTGTGTGGTCACATCCAGCGCAGTTGTCGGTTCATCCGCGATCAGCAGGCGTGGGCGCAGGGCGATGGCCATCGCAATCACAACGCGTTGGCGCTGCCCTCCGGAAAGTTCGTGCGGATAGCGCGACAGAGGGAAGCGGTCAGGGGGCAGACCGACGCGGGTGAGAACCTCTTGGGCGCGGGTGCGGGCCGCGCTGCGGTCCAGTGCGCCGTGGATCAGAATCGTCTCCATCACCTGCGCGCCGATGGTTTGCACCGGGTTGAGCGCGGTCATCGGTTCCTGGAACACCATGCCGATTTGCGCGCCGCGGCGGGTACACATGTCGGCTTCGCTCAGGGTCAACAGGTTCGTGTCGTCCAAAGTGATCTCACCGTTGAACTCGGTCCCTTTGGGTAGCAATTGCATGACGCCAAGGGCGGTGAGGGATTTGCCGGAGCCCGACTCGCCCGTCACAGCGACGATCTCGCCTGCGGCAATATCCAGCGTGACGCCTTTCAGGATTGGCGTGCCAGTGATCGACAGGTTCAAGTCGCGGATGGAGAGCAAGCTCATGCGCGGGCCACCCGTAGTTTCGGGTCGAAATAGTCGCGCAGCCCATCGCCGAGCAGGTTCAGCCCGAGCACGGTTAGGATAATCGCGAGCCCCGGCATCAGCGCCATATGGGGCGCGAGGCTGACCAGCGTTTGCGCATCGGCCAACATCCGGCCCCAGCTTGGCGTTGGTGGCTGCGCGCCGAGACCGACATAGCTGAGGCCCGCTTCGGCAAGGATGCCGAGGGAGAATTGGATGGTTCCCTGCACGATCAACAGGTTGAGGATGTTGGGCAGCACATGCTCGACACTGATCCGCACGGCGTTCTTGCCTGCGACGCGGGCGGCGAGGATGAACTCCCTCTCCCAAATCGACAGGGCCGCGCCGCGTGTGATGCGGGCGAAGACGGGGATGTTGAAGATGCCGATGGCGATGATCGCATTGACCGCGCCCGCGCCGAGGATGGCGGTGATGAGGATGGCGATGACCAGCGAGGGGAAGGCGAAGATCAGATCGTTGCCGCGCATGATCACCTCGTCCACCCAGCCGCCATTGCGGGCCGCCGCCCAGAGGCCAAGCGGCACGCCAAGACCCATGCCGATCCCGACAGCGACCAGCGCCACTGCAATAGAGGTGCGCGCACCAACCATAAGCATCGACAGGATATCGCGCCCGAAATGGTCGGTGCCCAGCAAATGGACCGCGTTCGGGCTTTGCAGCTTGTCGGGGATGTTCATCGCGGTGTGCTCGAAGGGCGTCCAGACGAAGGACAGGGCCGCCGCGAAGACGAACAGCGCCGAAAGCAGCGCGCCAAGGATCATTGTGCGCTTCATGTCCGCAGCCTCAGCCGTGGGTCGACAGCGGCGTAGGCGAGATCGACCAGAAAGTTCACCACGATCACCGCGAAGACCAGCAGCATCACGACGCTTTCCACCACAATCAGGTCACGGGCCGAGATCGACTGGAAGATCAGCCGCCCAAGGCCCGGCAAGTAGAACACCTGTTCGATAATGATCCCGCCAGCGATGAGGAACGCGAATTGCAGCCCAAGGATCGTCAGCACCGGGATCAGCGCATTGCGCAATCCGTGCCGCCATAGCGCCTGCCTTTGGCTGAGACCCTTGGCGCGCGCGGTGCGCATGTAATCCTCGCCCAAAACGTCGAGCAGGGCGGACCGCATCACCCGCGCAAGGATCGCCGCTTGCGGCAGGGCGAGTGCGATGGCGGGTAGGGTCAGAGAGTGCAGGCCAGACCAAAGCCCCGCGCCCCAACCGGGAAAACCGCCGGACCGGAACCATTGCAGGTTGATCGCGAAGATCAGCACAAGGATCATCGCGAACCAGAAATTCGGGATCGCGACGCCGAGCTGTGTTGCGCCCATCACCGTCACGTCTCCGGCACTGCCCCGGCGCGAGGCGGCGAAAATCCCGGCGGGGACAGCGATGGCCGTGGAGAGGATCAGCGCGAAGATCGCCAGCGGGAGAGAGACCCAAAGCCGGTCGGCAATCATCTCGGCCACAGGTGTGCGGTATTGGTAGGAGGTGCCGAAATCCCCAATCAACATGCCTGACACCCAGTTCACATATCGCTGCCATTTCGGCACATCGAGGCCGAGTTCCGCCTGCAGTGCCGCCAGCGTGTCAGGCCGGGCATTGACGCCGAGCATGAAAGAGGCCGGATCGCCGGGCGCAATCTCGATCACAGCGAAGATCACCACGCTCGCCACGGCGAGGCTGATCAACAGCGAAAACAAGCGTTTGAGGGTGTAGCGCAGCATTGCCGGTCACGTTATGCGCGCGGCCAACCGAGGTCCAGAGGGGTTGTGCGCCGCGCGTATTGGGTTACGTCACGGCCCATGCTGGCGCGCCCCTTGTTCCTTGGTCATGAGATTTATCGCGGCTCCTCCTACGGGCAGGACCATCCGTTGCGCATTCCGCGTGTGAGCACGGTGATGGACCTGTCGCGGGCGATGGGCTGGCTTCCATCAGAGGTCTTCCGCACTTCGCCCCGCGCCAAAGCGAAAGCGCTGACCCATTGGCACACCGAGGACTATGTGCGGGCGCTGTCTGAGGCTGAGAAGGCGCAGGCGGTGAGTGAGAATGTGCGAGAACGACATGCGCTGGGGACACCAAACAATCCCGTCTTTCCTGAGGTTTGGCGGCGCCCCGCGACCTCGGCGGGCGGATCGCTCTTGGCTGGGGAGTTGCTGGCTGGGGGTGGCATTGTCTATCACCCGGCAGGCGGGACGCATCATGCGTTCCCGGATCGGGCGGGCGGGTTCTGTTACCTCAACGATCCGGTGCTGGCGATGCTCTCGCTACGGCGCAACGGGGCGCAGCGGCTGGCCTATATCGACATCGACGCGCATCACCCGGACGGGGTCGAGCATGGGTTTGCTGGCGATGAAGATTGCCTGATGATTTCGGTCCATGAGGAAGGGCGCTGGCCGCGGACCGGCGGTTTGGAGGATCGGGGTGTTGGCAATGTGTTCAATCTGCCGGTGCCGTCTGGCCTGAACGATGATGAAATGGCGTTGATCCGCGATGAGGTGATCTTGCCACGCGTGCAGGCGTTTCGGCCCGATGCCATCGTTGTGCAATGCGGGGCGGATGCGGTTGAGGAAGATCCGCTCTCGCGCCTGACCCTGTCGAACAATGCCCATTGGGCTATTATCGCCGCGCTAATCGGCATGGCTCCGCGCCTGTTGGTGCTGGGCGGCGGTGGGTACAATCCGTGGTCCGTTGGGCGACTTTGGACCGGAGTTTGGGCCACGCTTAACGGGTTTGAGATGCCGGAACGGTTGCCTGCCCAAGCCGAAGCCGTGCTGCGCGGGTTACAATTTCCCGGTAATCGGCGCGGGCGCAACCCGCCGGAACATTGGTTTACAACGCTGCGTGATGCGCCGCGCGGTGGCGAAATTCGCGATGAGGTGCGGGCACGGGTGCGGAGTTTGGCGACGCGTCAGGGCTGGTAATCAGCGTCCGATACTTTCTCTAACCATGTCGCGGCGGACCCGCTCTCATCCATTTCCTGCATGGCGATGTGAACCATTCCCACGTCCGGCGACGCGCCGTGCCAATGCTCTTCTCCCGGTTCGAACCACACCGTATCGCCGGGCAGGATTTCCTGCGGTGTCTCGCCCCGGCGGCAGATCAACCCTTTGCCCGAAACGACATAGAGCGTCTGCCCAAAGGGGTGGGTGTGCCACGCCGTGCGCGCGCCGGGGTCAAAGCGGACCGAGATCGCGTTCAGCCGCGCCGGGTCTGGGGCGGAATGGATCGGGTCCATCCACACATCGCCCGTGAAGTAGTCCGGATTGGGCCGTGCGGAGGGGCGGGAGCCTGCTTGGATATGTTTCATGTAAACCTCTGTTGCATTGCCAGCGAGGGTAGGGGGAGTTTCCCCGCAGACCAACAAAAAACGCCGCGCTCAGACAAGCGCGGCGTTTATAATGGTGTGCTGCGTGGATTACCCAACCCGAATGGGCAGGGTTGCTGCGCGCTACTCTTACTGCCAGCTGACCACGGTCAGGTCCGTCGCCGCTGTTGGCGCGTTCGACCACAGCCCCTGCACGCCCGCCTTGGCAACAGTCAGTGCGGCGAGTTGGAACAGGTAGCCGTTCACATAATCCCCTGCGATGATCTTCTGCGCGTCGCCCATCAGACCTGCGCGCGCCTCAGGATCGGTGGTCTTGTTGAGGGTATCCATCAACTCCTGAAACGCGGTGTTGTCGTATTGGAAGTAGTAATCCGGGTTCGCATAGATGCCGATATCCATCGGTTCGGTGTGGGATACGATGGTCAGCCCGAAATTCTTGCCACGGAACACGGTTTCCAGCCACTGCGCCCATTCGACATTGATGATCTCGGCCTTGATCCCGACCTCGGCCAGTTGTGCGGCGATGATTTCACCGCCACGGCGCGCGTAGGAGGGGGGCGGCAGGTGCAGCGTGGTTTCGAACCCTTCGGCGAGGCCCGCTTCGGCGAGCAGAGCCTTCGCCTTCTCCGGGTCGTGCCCGCTATCGCCGATCAGATCGACATAGGCGGGATTGTGCGGCGCGAAGTGGGTGCCAATGGGCGTGCCATAACCAAACATAGCTCCGTCGATAATCGCCTGACGGTTGATCGCATGCGCAACGGCTTGGCGCACCTTCACATTGTCGAAGGGCGGCATCTTGTTGTTGGTGGACAGGATCGTCTCGCCCTCGGTCGAGCCGACGAGGAC
>CAZPXE010000066.1:0-12081 GCA_964590545.1 uncultured Rhodobacterales bacterium
ACCGGGCCGTCGATCAGCACCAATTCCACGTCGTTGGCTTTCAGAAGATCGCCCAGCTCCTCAACCTTGCCGGAGCCGAACAGATAGCCCGGCTGCGGCTTCGGCAACGGCACCACCAGATCGCCCACAACCTGCAATTCCGGCAAGGCGTGCGCCAAGGACACAGCTTCTTCGAGCGCGCGCGGCGCGTCCCGGCGGCTGTCAATTGTTTTGATGTAAGGATGCAGGACCCAAGCGCGAGTCGCTACGGTATCGTCCGCACTCACGCGCTGTCTTCGCCCTCATAAAGGCTGATCGGTTGCGATGGCATGATCGTGGAAATCGCATGTTTATACACAAGTTGGCTTTGACCATCGCGGCGTAACAGCACGCAGAAATTGTCAAACCAGGTGATAACCCCTTGCAATTTAACACCATTAATCAGGAAAATCGTCACTGGAACCTTTGTTTTCCGGACATGATTAAGAAATGCGTCTTGCAGGTTCTGCTTATCGGAAGCCATTTTTTTGTTGCCCTTGTTCTTCTTCCGCGCATTCTTTTTGCCGCGCGAACTACCATCCCTTAACGCAAGTATGTCGGGAAGGGCACAAAGATTCCACCCCCAACATCAGCCCGCTACGGACCTGTTGCAAACTTTTTTTGAGAATGAGCAATAAATCGCAAATTATGCACGCCACAACTGTGGCGATAACAATGCGATGATCGCCAAAGTCTCCATCCGCCCTAAAACCATAGCTCCCGCGAACACCGCCTTCGCGGCTGGGGTCAGTGTCGCCAGCGAAATGCCGTCTTGCACAGCCATTTGCGTGAGCGGCCCCGTGTTTGTGAGCCCCGCGACCGCCAATACCATCGCCTCTTCGAACGTGACCCCAAGCGCTGAAAACGCGAGGCCAATTGCAGCCAGCGACAGGGCAAAGAGCATGAAGAACACCCATGCAATAAAGGCCCCTTGCCGTTGCAGCCGCCGCCCAAGGCCGCGCGCACCACTGACCGACGAGGGATGCACCAATTTCTCCATCTCCCGCAGCCCCTGACGATAAAGTGCGAAAACGCGCAGCAGTTTCACCCCTCCCGCCGTCGTCGCCACGCCGCCGCCCACCATTGCAAGCCCCAAAAGGATCAGGCCCGGGGTGGTCAGTCCCGACCAGCTTTGCGCGGTGGACCAATCGGCGCTGACAAAACCAGTTGTTGTCAGAAAACTCATGACAGTGAAAATCGCGCCCCAAAACGCGCGCAGCCCGGTCAGCAAGTTGTCTTCCTGATCCACGTCATAGGCACCAAGCCAATGCCGCAGGAACAAAAGAAGCGGAACCGACAACACCAAAACCAAAGCCAGCTGCACTTCCGGGTCCGTATGAATGCCCTGCCCTGAACTTGTGACGGTATCGGTCGAGAATGTCAGTCGGGACAGAGCAAAGAACATGAACAGGAACAGAACAACTTCCCCAACAATGCCTGATGGCATGACCTCGACGCCGCCAACTGGAGAAATCCCCGACGTCGACATCACGGACATCGCATGACACAGCGCGACCAGCGGCGTGTTACCCAAGATCAAAAGCAGCACCCAAAGCAACAGCGTCAGGCCCGCGTAAATCGGAAACAGGACGGACATCACTTTGAAAACACGTGTGCGCACATCAGCGCGCGCCATGCGATTGGCGGTACCCTGCGCCTGCCCCGGTTCCGCCCTTGCGGTGACCTCGAAGCCGCCAAGGTTCAACGGAGCCAAGATCGCCGCAGCGGCGACCCACATCACCACCCCGCCCATCCACGCGACTTGAGCGCGCCACAGGTGCAATGGCTCAGACAATCGTTCCGGGTTGTCGAACATTGTCGCGCCTGTGGTGGTGACGGCGCTGACCATCTCCATGTAGGCATTGAAAAAGGTCGTGGTGCGCAGCCCTTCATAGAACGGCAGGGCCAGCACTGCGGGCAAGAACACCATGATCGAAAACAGGGTCAGCAACGGCCCAAGCGGTCCATGACGCGGCGCCCGGCCCATCATGGCAACAGAGATCATTGCAAACAGGATCAACCCAAGCGTGCCGGAATAAAAGAACGCGCGCGCTTCGGTATTCTCTTCCACAGCAAGCGCGTGGACAGCGGGCACATACATCGCCGCGCAAGACGCGCCAAAGGCCAACAAAAACAACGGCAGTTTCGAAAGCTGCGCCCAAAAATTCGGTTTCGCGGCGCGGCGCATCAGAAAAAGTCGATCGAGACCTGCATCAGGCGCTCAACTTCAGGAACATCTTCGGCCAACGTGAAAATGGCGATCACGTCCCCTTCATCGATGCGGGTCTTCGCCAAGGGGCGGATCACCTGCCCCCCTTTGCGCACCGCCCCGACGATAACGCCCTCGGGGAAGTCAATCTCGCCGATCAGCTTGCCAGCAAGCGGAGACGTCGAGAGAACTTCGGCCTCAATCACCTCCGCCTCGGCATCGCCAACAGAATAGATCGCGCGCACGCGCCCGTGCCGGATATGGCGCAGAATGGAACTGACGGTGGTGGCGCGCGGGTTGATATAGGCGTCGATGCCAAGCGGCCCCATAAGCGGCACGAGGGTCGGGTCGTTGATCAGCGCGATGGAGAAGGGGCAGCCTTCGGACTTGGCGCGCACTGCGGCAAGCATGTTTGTCTTGTCGTCATCGGTCACGGTCAACACCGCATCGGCGCGCGACACGCCTGCCTCTGCCAGCAGCGCCACATCAAGCCCGTCGCCATTCAGAACAATCGTCCGCTCCAGCGCTTCGGCGGCGTGTTCGGCGATGCCCCGGTTCTTCTCAACCACTTTGGTGCGCACCCGCTGCTCGCGCCCTTCCAACTCTTGCGCCACCATCAGCCCGACATTGCCACCGCCGACCAATACGACCCGCTCTAGCTTGCTTTGCGCCTTGCCCAGAATTTCCAAGGTGCGCGAGACGTCGTCGCTGTGCACAAAGGCGTAAATGTCATCACCGGGAAAGAGTTGGTCATCCGCTTCGGGCGCAAACAGCGTCCCCTCACGCCGCACGCCGACGACTACGGCACGCAGGGTCGAGAACAGGTCCGTCAACTGCCGCAAGGGTGTGTTCACGATGGGGCAATCTTCGTCAATCGTCAGCCCCATCAATTGCGCCTGACCGTCCATGAAAACTTCATTGTCAAAGGCCGCAGGGGCCGAGAGCCGTTGCAATGCCGCGGCCGCGACTTCTTTCTCGGGCGAGATCACCACATCAATTGGCATATGATCGCGCCGGTAAAGGTCGGAATAAATCGTCTCGAGGTAGGACTGGCTTCGAAGGCGGGCAATCTTGCGATTGATACCAAATACTGAATGGGCGACCTGACAGGTGACCATATTCACCTCGTCCGAATAGGTCGCTGCGATGATCATTTCCGCATCGCGCGCCCCGGCCCGGTCAAGCACATCCGGATGACTCGCGAAGCCCGTAACCCCCTGAACATCAAGGGTTTCCGTGGCGCGCCGCACCAGATCGGCATTGTTGTCGACCACGGTGACATCGTTGCGCTCTCCCGACAGGTGACGAGCGATTTGCCAGCCGACTTGCCCGGCGCCGCAGATGATGACCTTCATTCGGGCCTCGTTCGTTGCCAGCGCTTGACCGCACGCGCAGCGGACAGACAAGCGCACCGTTTTGGATGACAGATGGGGCGCATTGGGTCAATTCAATTGTCTCGACCAAGCCGCTTCGCTAGACTTCGGGTATGAGACCTGTTGCATTCCTCACCGTTTCATTGACCTGTCTGAGCGCCTGCGCGCCGCTGGATATCTACTATAAGCCCGGTGTGCCCGTGGCGCGGTGGAAGGCGGAAACACTGGCCTGCGAAGTGAGCGCATTGCGCGATGTACCGATCAACAATCAGACCCGCGTAGAGCCTCCGGTTTACGTTCCGGGCCGCAAGGTGTGTGACGGCGATGGGACGTGCACAACAAAGCCGGGGTATTGGTTGCCGGGCCAGACCTACACCGTTGATACCAATAAGGAATTGCGGGGACGGGTCGAGGTGCAATGTATGGCGAACAAAGGATATAATCGCGCAGAAATCCCGGCCTGCCCACCATCGATCAAAGCAGATGGGGTGACGAAAGTACTTCCCACGCTGACGCCAGCAAGCTGCGCCATCCGCAATGACGACGGCAGTTTTCTGATCGTGAACCGGGGGTGAGCCCGGCTCAACCATATGTTGCAGTTAGGTCAGGAGTGGTGACGCAACATTATCCGCGGATAAACCCGCTGGCCTAAGCTTCCTGCCCGATCTCAGACGCATCTTCTTCGACCCGTGCCACACGCGCGCCGGACTTGGCTGACGTCACCACCCCCAGCGATTTCAGTTTGCGGTGCAGCGCACTGCGCTCCATGCCAACGAAACTGGCTGTCCGAGAGATATTGCCTCCGAAGCGATTGATCTGGGTCAGAAGATATTCGCGCTCAAACGCCTCGCGCGCCTCGCGCAGCGACATGGTGGCCAGCGCACCAGAGAGCACAACGCGCCCTTCATCGGTTCCGCCACCGCTTTCCTCGCCCGGCAATTCGCGCACATCGATTTCGTCTTTGCCATCACCAAGGATCAAAACCCTTTCGATCATGTTTTTCAATTGTCGCACATTCCCCGGCCAAACCATCGTTTGCAAAAGCGCGCTTGCTTCGCTGGACAGTTTTCGCAGCGGAAGGCCCTGCGAGGCGTTAAACTCGCCAATGAAATGCTCTGCGAGTTCCGGGATGTCTTCCCGCCGTTCCTCCAAAGATGGCACCGATATCGGCACCACATTCAATCGGTGGTACAGCTCTTGTCGGAAGGTGTCTGCATCAATTGCGGCCTGTAAGTTCCTGTTGGTACTGGAAATAACACGCATATCAACGCGCACTTTATCGGTGCCACCAACACGGGTAAATTGCTGATCCACCAGCACCCGCAGTATTTTCGACTGGGTGCCAAGCGGCATGTCTGCCACCTCATCGAAATAGATGACACCGCCATGCGCCTGTTCCAGCAACCCCGGCTCAACCCCGCGCGCATCGCCCTCGCGGCCAAAAAGAACCTCTTCCATGCGCTCTGGCTCGATCGAGGCGCAGTTCACTGTGACGAACGGACCCGAGGCCCGATTTGACTCGGCATGAATATAGCGCGCGGCGACTTCCTTGCCGCTGCCAGCCGGCCCGGTCAGCATGACGCGGCCATTGGACTTTGTGACTTTATCAAGCTGCCCAATCAACGCCCGCAGCGACGCGCTGGACCCGATCATATCAGAGTTAGAGACATCCTTGCGCCGCAGGCTTTGGTTTTCGCGCCGCAAGCGCGATGTTTCCATCGCCCGGCGAATAACGACCAGTAACTGTTCGATATTGAACGGTTTTTCGATGAAATCATACGCGCCCTGTTTGATCGCCGCGACCGCGATTTCGATATTGCCATGCCCCGAAATTATCACGACCGGCACATCAGGATTGTCACGTTTCACCGTCGTCAGGATATCGATCCCGTCCATGCGACTGTCTTTCAACCAAATGTCGAGGATCAACAGCCCCGGTGGTTCGGAGTTAATCTCGTTCATCGCCTCGTCAGAGGTGCCAGCTTTGCGTGTGGAAAACCCTTCGTCTTCGAGAATATCCGATATCAATTCCCGGATGTCGCGTTCGTCATCGACGATCAAAATGTCGCTCATGATTTACCCTTTCTGCTCAATTTCTTGGACGCCAAGCGGCAGGCGGATGACCGCCATTGCGCCGAAATGGCCGTCGCTTCCTGAGAACACAGGCGCGTCTTCTAGCGCCAATTGTCCGCCATGTTCTTCGATGATCTTCTTCACTATCGGCAGGCCAAGACCGGTCCCGGCACTGCGCGTGGTAACGTATGGCTCAAACAGCCGCGCGCGATCTTCCGGCAGGCCGATTCCATTGTCCGCAATCGTGATTTGCGCGGTTTCTTCATGGCAGCTCAGCGCGACTTTGATCTGTGGCGAGTGGCCATTGGGAGCGCTTTTTTCACGAAGGCTTTCAATGGCTTCCCCGGCGTTCTTAATCAGATTTGTGAGCGCCTGACCCAGCATCGTTGCGTCCACGGCCGCAGTCACCGAGGCATCGGGCAGCTCCGCCATGATCTCAACCTCTGGCTGACCTTGGCGTTGCAAGATCACAGCATCGCGCACAAGGTCGACGAGGTTTTGGTCCTGCTTTTCGGGTTCGGGCATGCGGGCAAACTTCGAGAATTCGTCCACGATTCTGCGTAAATCCCCCGTTTGCCGAACAATCACATCGGTCATCTGCTCAAGTTTCTCACGCTCGTCGCCAACCTGCGGAGCGAACTTACGTTTGATCCGTTCGGCACTTAACTGGATCGGTGTGAGCGGGTTCTTGATCTCATGTGCGATGCGGCGGGCCACATCCCCCCAAGCGGCCATACGCTGGGCGCTGACCAAATCGGTCACGTCATCAAAGGCGACGACGTAGCCTTCAAGTCGGCCATCATCGTTCTGCCGGGTGGACATGCGCACCAGCAGGTTTTCAAGCCGACCCGCGCGCGTCACCTTGACCTCGCGCTGCACGACCTGTCCGCGGCCAGAGACGAGTTCTTCGAACAAAGGGCCGAACTCTGGCACGGCAACGGCAATGTTTAAGGTCTGCCGATCGCTGGACCAATCCAGAAGTCGCTCGCCTGAGCGATTCACGAACGTGACGCGGCCTTCCGGGTCGAGCCCCACAACGCCAGACGTCACCGACGTCAGCACCGAGTCGAACAATCTGCGCCGCCGCTCAATTTGACGCGTGTTGTCCAGCAAAGCATCGCGCTGACCTTTAAGTTGCTTGGTCATCTGGTTGAAGTAGCGAGACAGCATGGCGATTTCGTCATCGCCCGCTTCTTCAATCACGCGCACGTCCAGATCTCCGGCCCCTACCCTTTGCGCCGCGCCTGTCAGACGGCCCACAGGCCCAGAAAGACGTTCCGCGAACCAAAGCCCCAGCCAGATCGCGGCAAGGATCAGGATCAAAGCGAATCCAAGATACAAAAGGCCGAACTCGAACAGCACGCGCCCCCTGTCGCGTTCCAATTGCTGATAGAGCCGCGCCGTTTCTTGGGTGTTGTCGAGCAGAGATAAGATTTCGCCATCCACCTCGCGGCTGACGTAGAGGAACCGATCAAGGAATGAGTTCAAACGCACCAACGCGCGGAACTCGTTGTTGGCCCAGTCCTCGATAATGACAATCCCGTCTGAATCCGCGCGCGCAAAATCCTCCGGACCCGGCTGCTCATAGTTGAACTGGTAAGAGCCGACGCCGCGCGCCCGAATTTGGCCTGTTCCGTCAATAAGATAGGCCTCATTCAAACCCCTTTGGATGGCGGCCTGTCCGTTTTCCAACAATTGACCGTCAGAGACGAAAACATCAAAACGACGCGCATCTTCAAGGGCGCGGGCAAGTTCGCGCGTGTCTTCGGCAAGGTCTTCGCGCTGCTCGGTCTCATAGACTTGCGCGGCGGTGAGGGACGCGCCAACCACGTTGCGGACCCGATCGGAAAACCATCCTTCAAGCCCGATATTGAGCGTCAGCCCCGCGAAAACCGCCACAGTGACGGTTGGGATCAACGCCAGCAGCGCGAACACGCCCGTCAGGCGAAGGTGCAAGCGAGAGCCTGCGGATTTGGCGCGGCGCGCAGCGATCAGCCGCGCGACGGAGCCAAGCACCAGCGCCGCGACCACCAGCACATAGACCAGATCGGCCAGCAGGATGAGCCGCAGGGATAGGTCCGGCGCGCCTTGATCCAGCGGACCAAGAACAAGGAAGGTCAGCACCGCCAATACAGGGCCGAGCACAACAAGGCCCAGCGTTGCTGTGTTGCGCACGCGGCGCGCACGCATTAAGCGCCCCCATCGGAGCATGTGTGAACTGCGTGTCTGGACTGCCACCAGACCCCCACTTGTTGATGTGGCCACAGATGGGCCAACCGCCATATCTCGTGATCGTTCCCAGGGGTGTCCCCTGAATGCCACGGTTTCTGTGGCCGTTTTACATCAATTTGCGACGGCGTGTCACCTGAATATCGAGGTCGGTGATCTTTTTGCGTAAGGTATTTCGGTTAATTCCCAACAAATCTGCGCATTTAGCCTGATTTCCCCCCGTCGCCTCGAGGGCAATTTCAATCAGGGGTAGCTCCACTTCCTTCAAAATTCTTGTATAAAGGCCGTTTGGCGGGAGCATATTGCCATGCAGATCGAAGTACCGCCGCAAATGCCGCTCCACCGACGCACCTAGTTTTTCAGAGGTTGCGGCTGTGCCTCGGATCGGCTCAAGTTCCGGCTGACTGCCCAGCACTTGTTCGACTTCGCCGGCAGAGATTTCGGCGGCGCGAGAGGTGAGCGACAGGCGGCGCAGCGCGTTCTCCAGCTGCCGCACATTGCCCGGCCAGCTATAGTTGCGCAGGATTTCCGAAGCGGACGATGACAGGTGCCGGGGCGCGCCACCGCTTTTCTCGGCCTTGGCAAGGAAATGTTCCGAAAGCAGCGCGATATCATCCACGCGCTCGCGCAGCGATGGCACGGAAAGTGTCGCGCCGCTTAGGCGGTAAAACAGGTCCTTGCGCACCTGACCTTGCTCCATCGCTTGGGTCAGGTCGGTCTGGCTGGTCGCAAGGAAGCGGGGTGTATATTCGCCGGGCGTGTCCATCATCTGCACGATGCGGGCCTGCACTTCCATCGGGATATCGCCAATCTCTTCGATCAGCAGCGTGCCCGCCTTGACCCGTGCCAATACGCGCGCGGGGCCTTCAAGCTCCATCAGATCATTTGCCGTCGCGGTGACGAAAGGCAGCGTGCGCCGGTCAGAGAAGTCGTGGATAGCGCGCGCGATCAGGCTTTTACCCGTCCCGCTTTCGCCCCAGATCAGCACAGGCAGATCCGTATTCATCACCCGCGCCACCACGCGATAGAGCGATTGCATCACCGGGGTCCGGCCCACAAGCGGCAGTTCTTCGGGGCGGCTGTCGTCCTCGGGCGCAGGGTCTGACGGGCGGCGTTGTGTTTGGCTTTGGTTCAGCGCCTTGGCGGTGCGCTTCATCAGGTCCGGCAGATCGAAGGGCTTTGGCAGGTAGTCATAGGCCTCGGCTTCGGCGGCCTGAATAGCCGTCATGATCGTGTTCTGCGCCGAGATGACGATGACCGGCAGGCCGGGGCGGTCTTCGGATATCTTGGGCAACATTTCTAGCCCATTCCCGTCAGGCATCATCACGTCCGAGATGACCACATCGCCCTTCCCCTCGGCCACCCAGCGCATCAGCGTGGTCAGCGACGAGGTCGCGTGGACCCTGCACCCGGCCCGCGTCAGCGCCTGTGTGAGTACGGTGCGGATGGTGCGGTCGTCATCTGCGACCAGAACGGTGCCGTCCATGATGTCTCTCCTTTATGGTGCTGAAGCCGAAACCCGCGGCAGTGAAATACGAAACACGGTGCGCCCCGGCACTGAGGTGACGGAAATCCAACCGTTGTGGTCTGAAATGATCTTGGACACGAGTGCGAGGCCAAGACCTGTGCCGTTCTCTTTGCCTGACACAAAGGGGTCGAAGATATCGTCCTTGATATTCGGAGGCAGGCCGGGGCCGTCATCGACAATCTCGATCTGCAGCGGCAGCGATTGGCCCGACCCGTCCGAGCGGCGCAGGCGGAAGGTATGTTCAAAGAAGCTGCGTAACGTGATCTTCCCGCCGCCATCGCCGGCGGCCTCAGAGGCGTTTTTCAGCAGGTTCAACACAACTTGCAGCAGTTGGTCCGGATCGCCAATGGCAAGCGGCAGCGAGGGGTCATAATCCTCATGAATATGCATCTGCGCACCGAAGCCCAGCAGCGCGGATTTGCGCGCGCGGTCGAGCACATCATGCAGGTTCACCGGCTGGAAATCGGGCTGCGAGAGGTTGCCGAACTGCTCCACCTGCTCCAGCAGCTTCACGATGCGGCGGCTTTCTTCGACGATCAGATCGGTGAGTTCGAGGTCTTCTGCGGACAGGTTCATGCTCAGAAGCTGCGCCGCGCCGGTGATCCCTGCGAGCGGGTTCTTGATCTCATGCGCCAGCATTTGCGCCATGCCGATGGCCGATTGCGCGGCGGCTTTGACCGAATGGTTCTGCGTGACCAGCCCCGCAAGTTCGCGCGGCGAGATCATCATCAGCATTTCGCCATCCGAGCCTTGCAGCGGCGCGATTTGCAGAGCGCATTGCAGGGCGGCGCGTTGGCCGGTACCGACGTCTACGTCGTTGACAAAAAGTGGCGTGCCATTGGCGCGGGCGCGCTCGAACGCGGCTTCCAGCGGCGCGTCGATGGCGATCATGTCCCAGACCGGCTCGCCCTTCGCGGATTTGGCAGAGGTGTTCAGGAAGCCTTCGGCAGCGGAATTGATGTCGACAATCTCATTCATCCCGCCGATCCGCACAACCGGCACAGGCAACGAGGCCCAGAGGTCTTCAAGCGACGTCTTCATGCCACCGCCTCGACCACAGGGCGCGGCACGCCGGTGATCGCCTCTTGCACCAACCGCAACACTTCGGGCGGCGCGACAGAGGTGAGAACGGCGCGGCGGATATCTGTACCGCTTCCGGCAGTGTCCATGTACCAGCCCAGATGTTTGCGCGCGACGCGCAGGCCCAGATGGGTGCCATAAAAGCTAAGGATGTCTTCGTAATGCGCCGCGACCATATCGGCGAGCGCTTGGCCTTCGGGGATCACCGGCGCGGGCGTGCCCCATATATCATGTGCGATCTGTGCCAGCAGCCACGGGCGACCTTGCGCGCCGCGACCGACCATCACCCCGGCGGCGCCAGAGCGGTCCAGCGCGCGTTTTGCGGTAAGCGTGTCGGTAATATCGCCATTGGCGAGAACCGGGATATCGACAGCCTCAACGACGGCAGCAATGGCAGGCCAATCGGCGCGGCCCTTGTAGAATTGGCAGCGGGTGCGCGCGTGAATTACGATCATCTGGATACCTGCGGCCTCGGCGCGGCGCGCCAGTTCGGGGGCGTTCAGCAGGTCATCATCCCAGCCAAGGCGTGTTTTCAGCGTCACAGGCACATCCACCGCGCCCACTACCGCGTCGATCAGCGTCAGCGCGTGATCCAGATCGCGCATCAGCGCAGAGCCAGAATAGCCATTCGTGACCTTTTTGGCCGGGCAGCCCATATTGATGTCGATCAGCTTCGCGCCCTGCCCCGCAACCAGTTTGGCCGCTTCGGCCATGGGCGCAGCCTCGCGCCCGGCGAGTTGAACGGAGGAGCCTTCGACCCCCAACGCCAGTTCCGCGCGATCGCGGGTGCCGGGGCGGGCGTTGAGCATATCCTCACTCGCGACCATTTCCGATACGACCAGCCCCGCTCCGAAAGAGGCAACAAGTTTGCGAAACGGCAGATCTGTAATCCCCGCCATCGGCGCCAGCGCGACCGGGGGTGTCAGCGAAAGCTGCCCAAGTGGAATTGACGGAGGCGGTAAGGTCGACATGGCACTTGCCTAGACCTGACGCTGCGCAGCATCAATCCACCGCATCACGGCAACCGGCCAGAATCGGGGCATTTGCCTATTTTTTGTGCATTTTTCGGGGATGATTGCGTCATCCTGCACAGCGGCCTACAGATAACGCATGACTATTTCGCCGAAAACCGCCGCTTTGATCGTCGCTGCCGGACGCGGCACCCGTGCCGGGGGTGACGTGCCCAAGCAATGGCAAGACGTAGCGGGCGCGCCAATCATTTTCCATACGTTACAACGCTTTGAGCTGCATCCCGGCATTGAGCGGATTGTCCTTGTGGTCCATCCGGATGACACAGCGCGCGTGGCCGCCCTGCCCGTTCAGCCGGCACATATTGTGCCGGGAGGCGCGGATCGGGCGGCGTCGGTTGCGGCGGGGCTTGCGGCGCTCAAACATGTGGCGGTTGACCATGTTTTGATCCATGACGTGGCGCGGCCTTGTGTGTCAGCGCGGATCATCTCGGATATTATCGAAGCGCTTGAGACGTCGCCGGGCGCTGCGCCCGCGCTTGCAGTCACCGATGCGCTTTGGACCGGGGCGAAGGGCCGCGTGAGCGGAACGCAAGATCGCAC
>CAZPXE010000067.1:0-12023 GCA_964590545.1 uncultured Rhodobacterales bacterium
CAGACCAAGCCATTCCAGATCATCGTAAATCTGCTGCTCCCATTCCGGCTTCGAGCGATCCCGGTCGATATCCTCGATGCGCAGCAGGAACTCGCCGCCCTCGGCCAAGGCCATGTCATGGGCGAGGATTGCGGAATAGGCGTGGCCCAGATGCAGCGGTCCAGTGGGTGATGGGGCGAAACGCGTTCGGAAGGTCACACTTTTTCAATGACGTAGACGGTGGAGTTCAAGTTAATGCCCGGTAAATGTGCCCCGTGTTCGCGAAACAGAAGCCGCGCCGCGCCAGTGTCCGTCCACTCCGACAGTCGCCCTTCATAGGCCGGGTCTTCGAGCGTGTGATCGTTGAAGGACAGGACCAGTTTGCCACCGGGCGCGAGGATGTTCATCAACATATCGAACGTATCCAGCGGCGCGGCTCCGGAACCGATCACGCCGATGACCGAGATCGCATCACAGGTTTGGCCGTCCTGCACTGGCGCTTCACCCGCCTCAATCTGACGCAAGCTGCGGTAAATCCCCTTGGCCGCCGCCTCTTTCAACATATCCGCAGACAGGTCGACGCCATCAATCGTCGTGAACCCCGCGGCGTGCAGCGCCGCGCCTGAAAGCCCCGTGCCGCAGCCGAAATCAAGGACAGGTGTGTTCAGATCCGTCATCAGGCCAGCCAGCGCCCGCGCGCAGCGACCGGGCGTTGCGTATCCGTGTTCACCAACCTCGTCTTCATAGCTGGCAGACCAGGCGTCATACAGCGCGCGGGTTTCTTCGAACCCACGGGCTTCATAGACTTTATTCAGAAATTTTTCTCCCATAGCGCCAACGTATGATGCCGCCGGGATCACGTCCAGTCACGTTACTGCGCGGCGTGCCGAATATCGCCCGCAAGCCAGTTTTGCCAATCGGCCTTGGCGCGGTCGGTATAGGCTTTGTAGCGGTCCTTGCGCCCACGCCGTCCGCCGCGCAGCCCTTCGACCGGGGGGAAGAGGCCGAAATTGACGTTCATTGGCTGGAAGGTCTTCGCCTCGGCGCCGCCGGTGATATGTGTGATCAGCGCGCCCATCGCGGTGGTGTTGGGCGGCGCGGGCAGGGTGCCGCCCGTTATCTGCGCAGCGGCCATGCGTCCGGCAAGCAGGCCCATCGCGGCGCTTTCCACATACCCTTCGACGCCGGTGATCTGGCCCGCGAACCGAATGTTCGGCTTGGAACGCAGGCGCATTTGATCGTCGAGCAGCGTCGGCGAGTTGAGAAATGTGTTGCGATGAATGCCGCCAAGCCGTGCAAAGCGCGCATTTTCAAGTCCCGGAATGCTTTTGAAAACATCGGTTTGCGCGCCGTACTTCATCTTGGTCTGGAAGCCGACAATATTATAAAGCGTGCCGAGCTTATTGTCGCGGCGCAATTGGACGACAGCGCGGGCTTTCACATCCGGCTGATGGGGGTTGGTGAGGCCCACAGGCTTCATCGGGCCGTGGCGCAGAGTTTCGCGGCCCCGTTCAGCCATCACTTCGATCGGCAGGCAACCGTCGAAATACGTCGCGGTTTCGCCCTCGTGAAACTCGGTCTTGTCGGCGGCGAGCAGGGCGTCAATGAACGCATCGTACTGCTCTGTGTCCATTGGGCAGTTGAGATAGGCGGTGCGTTCTTCTTCGGTCTCGCCCTTATCATAGCGCGACTGCATCCACGCTTTGCTCATGTCGATGCTATCGAAATAGACAATGGGCGCGATGGCGTCGAAGAAGGCGAGGGCGTCTTTGCCCGTTTCGGCTGCAATGGCTTCGCCGAGTTTGGAGGACGTCAGGGGGCCTGTGGCGAAAATCCAATGGCCTTCCGAAGGCAATTGGGTGATTTCACCACTTTGCAAAGTTATGTTGGGGTGTTTGCAAAGTTGCTCAGTCACCCATTCCGCAAAGGGGTCGCGGTCCACAGCCAGCGCACCGCCAGCAGGCAGTTTGTGTTTGTCCGCCGCTTGCATAATCAGCCCGCCCGCCGCGCGCATTTCCCAATGCAGCAGGCCAACGGCGTTCTGTTCGTCATCGTCAGAGCGGAAGGAGTTGGAACACACCATCTCGGCCAGATTGCCGGTTTGATGCGCGAAGGTTTCCACTTCGGGCCGCATTTCGTGGATCACCACCTGCACCCCGGCCTGCGCCGCTTGCCACGCTGCTTCGGATCCGGCCATGCCGCCGCCGACTATGTTCAGAATATCGCTCATGCCTCGCGATTTATGTCAGTGCGGCGAGGCTGGCAAGCGGTTTGCGTTCTGTTGCGGGAGGAGAAGATGGGGTCGCCGGGGCAGGGATTGGTGGGGCGTGAGAGGCGCCCTTGGAGGGACCTATCGCCGCGCGGCGACCCATATCGTCTGCCCATGTTTTGTCACATTCTTGCCCAATTCCAAAGCGCGGAGTTAGAAACAATCTGATGTAAATAGCGAAACAACCTGTGCGGGTGGGAATTTATTGCGTCCAGGTCGGGTCGCGTTTTTCGAGAAAGGCGGCGATGCCTTCTTCGGTATCCCGGTGCAGCATGTTCTCGACAATGGCCTTGCCGGTATAGTCATACGCTTCGGACAGCGGCATTTCGAGTTGGTTGTAGAAGGCTTCCTTGCCGATCTTGACCGCGACGGCCAGCTTGTCTGCGATGGTTTGGGCGAGGGCGCGCGCCTCATCCTTCAGCGCTGCTTGCGGGACCACGCGGTTGATCAAACCAAGCTCGCGCGCGCGGGCGGATTCCAGAAACTCGCCCGTTGTCAGCATCTCAAACGCATGTTTTCGCGGGATATTTCGGGAGAGGGCCACCATTGGCGTCGAACAAAAGAGGCCAATATTCACACCATTCACGCCAAACCGTGTGCCTTCAGCCGCGACCGCAAGATCGCAAGAGGCGACAAGCTGGCAGCCCGCCGCCGTCGCGATGCCGTGGACCTGCGCGATGACCGGCTGCGGTAAGGTCTGGATCGTTTGCATCATAGTGGCGCAGCGCTCGAACAGGTCCTTGAACGCCGCGCGCCCGCCATCTTCGGCCTGCCGCGCTTGGGTCATCTGCTTCAAATCATGCCCGGCGCAAAAGGCTTTGCCTTCACCGGATAGAATGATGGCACGCACAGATCGGTCGGTTTTCAGCCCATCAAATGCCTGTTGCAGCGCGGCGAGCATCTCATCCGACAGGGCATTCAGCCGCTCTGGCGCGTTCATGCGCAGATGCGCGATTCCGTCTGTGACGTCCCGTTCCAGAATGGCCATCTTGCTCTCCTCCGCGATTCAGCGAAGTGTAGCGCCTACACGACCGGAGAATAAACCCATGCCTGTGAAGATGAGTGTTGATGAATTGAATGCCTTTCTGGTGCGGGTGTTCGATCAGGTTTCGGACGATTTCACGGTGGAAGATGTGGAAGAGATGCGCGCGGTGCTGCGGCTGAATGTGGGGCGCCACCATTTGCGGCCCGGCGGGACGATTTCGGGGCCCGCGATGTTCGGGCTGGCGGATGTGTCGATCTACGTGGCGACGCTGGCGATGATTGGGCCGAAGGCTTTGGCGGTGACAACGAATTGTTCCATTGATTTCATGCGCAAGCCGGAGGCGGGGAAGGATCTGATCGCCCATGCGGTGCTGCACAAACTGGGGCGGCAATTGGCTGTGGGCGATGTGCTGATCTACTCTGAAGGGGGGGATAATCCGGTTGCGCGCGCCTCGCTCACCTATGCGATCCCGCCAACCGGGTCGGCGGCAGACGTGGATGCCTGAGCGAAGCCGCGTTTTCCTCGCAATTGCGATGACGCTAGCGGCGATCATCGGCTTTGATACTATGGGCATTTTGGTGCGGTTGATGACCGAGCGGGGTTATGGCCCGGCGGAATTGTCGGCCTATCGCAACTTGCTGGGGGTGATCCCGCCGCTGATCGTGATGGCGTGGATGGGAGAGTTGCGGCTGTCGCGGGTTGCTTTGATGGTGCCGCGCCCGAAACTGGCGCTGTTCCGGGGGCTGACAGTGGCGATGGCCCAATTGTGTTTTTATACCGCGCTTAGCTTGATGGAACTGGCGACGATTTCCGCGCTGGCGCAGACCAATGCGCTGTTCGTGGTGCTGCTGTCGGTGGTGATGTTTGGTGAGCGGGTCGGAATTTGGCGCATCGGCGCACTGATCCTTGGTTTCATCGGCGCGGTCTGGGTATTGCGCCCCGGATCAGAGGCGTTTTCGCTGGTGGCGCTGCTGCCGATTGGGGCGGCGCTTTGCTATGGGTTTTCGATTGTTAGCGTGCGTTTCTTCGACAACGCCGTGCCGAGTGCGCTGCTGTATCTATGGTCTTCTGTCGCATCGATCCTTGGGGGGATCGGGCTGGCTTTGGGGACAACAGGGTTTTCGCAGGTGCCGGTGGGGATGGACCTGCTTATGATCTTTGCGCTGTCTATGACGGGGGGAACGGCTGTTCTTCTGTTGATGTTCGCCTACCGGATCGCCGCGCCATCGATCCTTGCGCCGTTCAGCTATGTGGGCATTTTGACAGCATTTTTCTTCGGCTGGCTGTTCTTTGACGAAACGCCGATCGACACGTTGTTTCCCGGTGTTCTGCTTATCGTCGGGGCCGGAGCGATTGTGATTTGGCGCGAGCAGACACAGCGCGATGCACCGATTGCCACAGATAGGTAAAGGCCCGCTTTTTCAAACGGGCCTTATCGAAGAGTTTTCTCTCAGGGGTTACTGCCAGAAGGGCCGCTCGGCCTCGTTCAGCGCGATGTCGCGTTCAAGCCCGATATCCTTTAACAGATGATCGTCCAGATGCCTCAGGGCGATGCGTGAGCGGCGACGGTCCTGCCACTGCATCAGTGTGACAACTGCCTGAAGCAAGAATGTTGCAAACGGCGTCAACGGCCGGTTTGCCAGAAAATTGAGTGCGTCGGTGCGTGTTGCCAGTGCCATGAGGTATCCTTTCAGAATTGTATTGACACAATGTGGCGAATTTGCCATGTCTATTTTGATACATTTCCGCCTGAGCAACGTCGAGAGAAACATTGTAATGGATACAATTTGGGCGCCTGATCTGGATGTCTTCGCGGGACCGAAATACCGCCGCCTAACTGATGCGCTGCGCCAAGCGGTCACCGAAGGTCAGCTCTTGGCCGGGGAAAAGCTGCCGCCGGTGCGAGATTTGGCGTGGCGGATTGGGATTACACCGGGCACGGTGGCGCGCGCCTATACGATTCTGACGGATGAAGGCGTGCTTGAGGCGGCTGTCGGGCGTGGAACCTTTGTGAAAACGCAAAGCACCGCGCCTGCGCTGACACCGATTGAAGAAGACGCGGTCGTGCATAACTCGGACATTGATGAAGGGCCGATTTCGCTGGTATCGCCAGCGTTGGCGCAGGTTGGGCAAGCCCGGCTGATCCGCGAAGGTCTTGCACGCATCGCCGAGGAGCCACCGTCTGGTGTGATGCATTATCCGAATTACGACGCAGCACGCCCCGCGCGTGAAGCTGTGGCGCGTTGGCTGGGGACTGTGTCGCTGGGCGCGGTCGATGAAAGCGATGTGGTGCTGTGCCACGGCGGGCAGAACGGAATTCTTTTGATCCTACAAGCGGCGCTGAGCGGTGTCAGCCCGGTTCTGTTTGTCGAAGATCTGAGCTATCCGGGCTTCCAAAGGGCGGCGGCGCAACTGCGGATGCGGGTCGTGCGCGTGCCGATGGATGAGGCCGGGATGCGGGCCGATGCGTTGGAAGAGGCGATGCTGGTGCATGGGCCGGGCATGGTTTGTACCTCTCCCGAAGTACACAATCCGACCTGTATCCGTATGCCGGATGCAAGGCGGCTTGAGATTGTATCAATATGTCGTAGGTACAATGCGCACATCCTTGAAGATGATTGTTACAATATGGGTAGCGCGCAAAGCGCGTCTTTCCGGGTGCTCGCACCAGAGCGGACCTGGTATGTGACGTCCATTTCAAAGTCGCTGACGCCCGCATTGCGCATCGGGTTCGCCATTGCTCCGCGAGAGCGCAAGGGCGATCTGCGGCGCGCGGCGGAATACAGTTACTTCGGGCTCGCGACACCGATCACCGATCTGACGGCTGCGCTTCTGTGTGATCCACGCCTGCCGGACGTGTCGCAGCGCATTGTGTCGCAGATGGCGCAGTATACGCAGATCCTGCTGAATTATCTGGGGATGTATGACCTGTCCTGGCAAGAAGAGGTGCCGTTTGTCTGGCTGCGCTTGCCCGCAGGATGGCGCACGACAGCGTTTTGTCAGGCGAGTGAGGCGGCGGGTATTCGGCTGCGCCCGGCCGAAGATTTCGCGGGCCGGGATGCGCGCGTGCCCCATGCGGTGCGGATTTCGATCAACTCCGTGATCTCCAAGGCCCGGTTCGAAGAGGCGATGAAAACCCTGCGCGATTTGCTGGATAATCCCCCTGAAAGGATCGGCGTTTAGGTGGGGTAAAATAATACCATAATTGTAAGCGTATGTTTTTGAATGGAAAATAGTGGAGTGTTGCACTTGTAATGACATTGAAGCGCTGTATAAACGCGCAATCGAATTCAAAACCGTCTTTCCAAGGACATCACACATGAAAACCTACTCTGCAACTCCGGCAGATATCGAGAAGAAGTGGATCCTGATCGACGCCGAGGGCGTTGTTCTGGGTCGTCTGGCCTCGATCGTGGCTATGCGTCTGCGTGGCAAGCACAAGCCGTCCTTCACCCCGCACATGGATTGCGGTGACAACGTCATCATCGTCAACGCTGACAAAATCCAGATGACCGGCAAGAAGCGCGAAGAAAAGCATTACTGGCACACCGGCCATCCCGGCGGAATCAAGGAGCGCACCAAGGCGCAAATCCTCGAAGGCGATCACCCCGAGCGGGTCGTGACCTTGGCCGTCAAGCGCATGCTGCCCGGCAACCGTCTGGCGCGTCGTCAAATGACCAACTTGCGCGTTTATGCAGGTGACGCTCATCCCCACGAGGCGCAAAGCCCCGAAGTTCTGGACGTGAAGTCCATGAACAAGAAAAACACGCGGAGCTGATATAGATGGCTGACGAAATCAACACACTCGAAGATCTGGCATCCGTTGCGGGCGTTGAAGCCCCGGTTGCTGAAGAGATCATCTCTCGTGATCCGGTTCGTGATGAGCTGGGCCGTTCCTATGCCACTGGCAAACGGAAAGATGCGGTTGCCCGTGTTTGGATCAAGCCGGGTTCCGGCAAGGTTTCCGTTAATGGCAAGGAAATGGGCAAGTACTTTGCACGCCCCGTGCTGCAAATGATCCTGCGCCAGCCTTTCACGGTTGCTGGTGTCGAAGATCAGTTTGACGTGATGGCGACTGTCAAAGGCGGTGGTCTGTCGGGTCAAGCCGGTGCGGTGAAGCACGGCATCTCGAAAGCGTTGCAGCTTTATGATCCGTCCCTGCGCGGCGCGCTGAAAGCGGCAGGCTTCCTGACCCGCGACAGCCGTGTGGTTGAGCGGAAGAAATACGGTAAAGCCAAAGCGCGGAAGAGCTTCCAGTTCTCCAAGCGTTAAGTTTGACGTGCAAGCAATTGGAAAGGCGGTGCTTTCGGGCGCCGCCTTTTTTTGTATTGGAGGGGTTAGGGGTTACTTACAAGCGCTGCTTGGGGTGGCTTCCCAGCGGGCAGAGCCATCGCTGCTGCGTAAAAGCTCGGCGCAGATCGTTGCGCCTGTATCGCGGATGACGGCGGGCGATTGCGTGCGGATGAGTTGTTCGGTGCCTTCTGGCGTGCGCACTGTATAGACGGTTTCCGGCGAGCGGTTGTTGCCGATCTCTTGCGTCACGGCGGTGACTTCCAGCATGGAATAGGCTTCGACCTTGTCGGCGCTGCGCTCATAAAGCGCAATAAAAACAACGGCGCAGATGACAGCTATCAGGCCAAGCAGCGCATTCCGCCCATATTCGATATACATCCCTTGCAGGGATTTCGGCAGGCGCGGCAGGATGAAATCAGTCATTATCGGGCGGTATCAATCCTAGGCCCCGGAGGTAGACGCCGATCCCCGATTCCAGAAGGTCTTCGGGAGGAAATGGCGACGCGCGCCCGGGGGAGTTTCGGGCAAAAAGTTCAACGACGCCATGAGACATGGCCCAAATATGTGCCGAAAACATGGAAGCGGGGGGGCGTTTTTCCGCCGGGATGTGCTGCGACAGCTCTGATGCGGCTTTTTCAAGCACGTCATTTGCGCGGGCAGAGGCGGCGGCGAGTTCCGGGGAGCGGTTGACCGAGATGCCGCTTTCGAACATCGCGATGTAATGGCCCGGAAATTTGCGGGCAAAGGCGAGATAGGCGCGGCCTGTGGCTTCGAACGCGGCAAGGGCCGAGGGTTGCCCGGATTGGTAGGCGTGCTCCATCAAATCGGCAAAGATTCCATAGCCTTGCTGGGCGGCTTCCGCGATCAGATCCTCGCGCCCTTCGAAATGGCGATAGACTGCTGCCGGCGTTACGCCCGCTTGCTTGGCCGCTTCGGAGAGTGTGAACCCGGTTGGGCCTTTGTCTTCGATCAGCTTGAGCGCGGCATCGAGGAGAGCCGTGCGCAGATTGCCATGGTGATAGCCGCGCTTAGGCATCGCTGTTGCCGGTTCCAAAGCCCGTCCAAATGTCAGGGCCACCGCAAATGGACGGGTCAGGGGCGCCGAGCGCTTTGCTGTCTTTGCCCGCATAGTTGAGGCGTCCGAGAACATGCTGAATGGCTGCAAGACGGGCGCGGCGTTTGTCGTCTGTGCGGATCACGGTCCACGGGGCGGCGTCGGTATGCGAGCGCTCCAGCGTCTCACCAATCGCGCTGGTGTACGCGTCCCATTTCTTCAGCCCCTCAACGTCGATCCATGAGAGTTTCCATTGCTTTAGCGGGTCTTCTTCACGCGCCTTAAAACGGCGGAGTTGCTCGGCCCGACCGACGTTGAGCCAGAATTTCACGAGGGTGATCCCGTCATTCACCAGCATCTCTTCGAACTTGGGGACTTGGGTGAAGAAGCGTTCGCGCTGGTCGTCTTGGCAAAAGCCGAAGACCTTCTCGACCACGCCGCGATTGTACCACGAGCGGTCGAAGAACACGATTTCCCCGGCCGAGGGCAGATGGTCGATATAGCGTTGGAAATACCATTGCGACGCTTCTGAATCGGTGGGCTTGGACAGGGCAACAACCCGTGCGCCGCGTGGATTAAGATTCTCGCGGAAGCGTTTGATTGTGCCGCCTTTTCCGGCGGCATCACGACCTTCGAACACAATGGCGATGCGCTGGCCGGTTTCCTTGGCCCAAGCCTGCATCTTTACCAACTCGATTTGCAGCGCGGCGTAGTGTTTTTCGTACGGTTTTCGCCCGAGCCGCTTGCGATGCGGAAAGGCGGGGTCGAGGATGTCGTTCTTTTCGGCCCGTTTGATCGCGTTGCGGATCGTATCGGGGGCGTCGTCGGTGAAGAAAGCGCTGATCGCGCCGTCAAAGGGCAGGGCCATGTGCGGCTCCATTCGTTGGACTGCTCAGACCCAATATGGGATGTTAATGCGATTAACGCAAACCCGCCCGTGCGGCAGCGCGCTCGATAGCGTCGATGACTGCGGCCTCGTCCTGATGCTGGGGCATATGGCCAACCCCTTCGAGAACCACGAGATTTGCGCTCTCAACCCGTTCGGCCAGTGGCTCGGAGTGAACAGAGAGCGGCACGATTGTATCCGCATCGCCATGGATAATTTCGATGGGAAGGGTAAGGTCCGGATAGGATTGAGACATTTCAACAATGTGAGGGCGCAGAGACATCACCTGCCGTGCATTGGCGCGCTGGACCGAGCGGCGCAGGGACAGGCTGGCGCCAACATATTCGTCATAGCCATCGGGCACGGCGGCAGGTTCGAAAATCTCGGCCACTGCATTCTGCACATAGCTGCTGGGGACAAATGCCGTGATCAGCGGCACGAAAACTGCGCCGCCAGGCAGCGAGCCGTTCACCTGATAAGTCCAACCAAGCTCGCCCGGCCAAGGATGCGAGACAGCGCCGAGCATCACCAGACCGGCTGTGTCCTCATTGCTTTGCGCCCATGCCATCGCGACTGCGCCGCCGAAAGAGTGGCCTACAACCAATGGGTTAGAGAGGCCAACCTGATCCGCCGCAGCGCGCATGATTTGCGCCTGTAGCATCGGGCTTTCCCCGGTTGTGTTCCAGAGTTGGCCGTATCCCGCAGGCTGATCGGACCAGCCAAGGCCGGGCCGGTCGATGGAAATCACGCGGTAACGCTCGGCAAGTTTGTCGGCGAGCGAGAACGTCAGATCGCGCGAATTGCCCGACGCGCCATGTATCAGCACGACATCCGGGCCCTCGCCGCGCACATCGATATGAATGCGCGTGCCGTCCACTTCGTATCTGTCGCCTGTCATAGGGTATTTGAACAGCGCGGCGCGTTCGCGCATCCCGCCGATCAATTGCACGATCGCCACGCCAATCAGCGAGATCAGGAGGAGGAATAACAAACGCTTAGCCACCGATTTTCTCTAACTCAAAAGGGGTTGATTGGTAAATTTCATTGATCCAGTTGCCATATAGCAGATGCGCGTGGCTTCGCCAGCGATTTGATGGGGGCGCGGTTGGATCGTCACCGGGGAAGTAGTTGAACGGCAACGCAATTTCCGCGCCTTCGATTTGGTTCGAGGCCAGATCGCGCTTGTATTCTTCGCCCAGCGTGCCGCTGTCGTATTCGAAATGGTTCAGGATATAGAGCGCCCGGTGCGCTGCGTCCTCGATCAGACAGGGGCCGGTCACTTCGCTGCCCAGCAAGATCGGCAAGCCCGCTTCGCGCACATCGGTGGCCTGCACTTCGGTCCAGCGAGAGACGGGAACGACGCAATCATCTGAAAACCCACGTAAATAGGGCGAAGAGGGTTTCAGGTTCGCGTGGCGATACGCCCCGAACAGCTTCTGATCCAAAAGATATTTCGGCACGCGGTGAAAGTGATGCAGCATCGCCATCCCGCCCCAGCAGACGCCAAAAGTGGAGTGCACATTGGTTTGTGTCCAGTCCATCACCTCGGTCAACTCGTCCCAATAGGTAACATCTTCGAAGTCCAGATGCTCAATCGGTGCGCCGGTGATAATCAGCCCGTCGAACTTTTCGTTCTTCACGTCCTGAAACGGGCGATAGAACTCTTCCATATGTTCGGCAGCGGTGTTGCGCGTGTGATGCTCGGACATACGGATCAGCGACAGCTCGATCTGAAGCGGGGTTGCGCCGATCAGCCGGGCAAACTGGTTTTCCGTCTGGATTTTCTTGGGCATCAGGTTCAGCAGACCGATGCGCAGCGGGCGAATATCCTGATTGGACGCCTGATCTTCGTCCATCACCATCACACCCTCATGCGTGAGCACATGATAGGCGGGCAGGGAGGATGGGAGTTTGATCGGCATCGGTTTCGCTTTGTTTGCTGGGGTAAGATGCGAGAGTTAGGCGCTTGCGGCGCGGTCCTCAAGGGCGTGGGCGATCAGATCGGTGAAATCTGCTTCACTTTGCAGCGACATGACCTGATCCGCGGTGACAGTCACCCCCCAGCGCGCCATTGCTTCATAGCGGGGCTGGCGATGGGCGAGCGCCTTGGCATAGGTCCAGCGGATGAAGGCATCGGGGTCGATTTTGTCTTCGGGCTGGCCGGTCTCGTTCAGGTAGTCGTTCCAGCAGCGCGTCAGGAATTCTGGCTGATAGGACATGGGTTTAGGCGCTTTGTCAAAGCGGCGGATAAGCTCCTGAGTATGCGCCTCATCGCCCTTGAGCCAGATCATCAGCGTATGTTTGGACAGTTCCGTCAGGAGCGGATCGTTCGGGTCCGCCGCATCCACCCATTCGCAGATCGACCCGCCAGTATCGCAGATGAAATGCGGGTAATCATAGAGCCGCTTGGCCCGGTCGATGAAATAGCCCGTGTCGTTTAGCGCTGCGATTTCAGCAGCTTGGAATTGGTCCTGACGGCGACGATATTCGGCAATCGGCACGCCGCCTTTGAGCGGATCGCCCGGTTTGCCAAGGTAGGAGGACACCGGAGCGAGGT
>CAZPXE010000068.1:0-11852 GCA_964590545.1 uncultured Rhodobacterales bacterium
TGTACCAACTGCCGCGCCCATGCCCGCCCAGGTACGAACAGGTGGCGGTGGTGATGCCGCAGCCCGCGCATTCCTCGATGCGCTTGGTGCAGATGAAGTGCAGATAGACGACGCCGATCTGGTCGAGACGATGACCCGCATGGGCGGCGTCACCCGCCTGATGATCGAAGGTCTGCGCGAAATTCTGATGACCCGCACGTCGATCAAATCCGAATTCCGGATTGAACAAACGATGATCGGGGCCGGGGGCAATAACCCGCTGAAATTCTCGATCAATGTCGAGCAAGCGATTGAGGCGATGGTGAAGCCCAAGGCGCGCGGCTATCTCGGGGCCTCTGACGCCGCCGCCGAAGCCCTGCAAGACATCAAAGCCCACGAAGTCGCCACGATCAGCGGTATGGAAGCGGCACTGAAGGGCCTTTTGGTGAAACTCGATCCCAAAGCGCTTGAAGAAAAGCTCGATATTGGCTCCGGGATCAGTTCTTATCTACAGAACAAGAAAGCCCGCTATTGGGAAATTTACGAAGGTATGTATGCCGAGATTTCGGATCAGGCAGAAAACGATTTTCAGGAACTCTTCGCCCGTGAGTTTGCGCGGGCGTATCAAGACCAGTTGGATAAACTAAAATGACGATTTTGACGAACATGGGGCTGGTCTGATGTCGTGGGACAGCAAGGTTCTTTGGAACGAAGGGCTGTTCCTACAGCCGCATCATTTCCAGCAATCCGATCGCTATATGGAAAGCCTTGTGGGCGGTCTGGCGCGGCGCGTGTCGCCCTATCTGTGGGGCGTGAACAAGCTGGAGATTGACGAAGAGGTTTTGAAAGTCGGCCAATTCGCGATCAGATCCGCTTCTGGCCTGACCCAAGACGGCACTGTGTTCCGCGTCCCCACCGCCGAAGACCACCCGCCCGCGCTGGAAGTGCCGGAGAACATCAAGAACTGCGTCGTCTACCTGACTGTCCCGCAAAAGCGCCAAGGCGCATTGGAAGTCGACATGACCGGGGCAGAGCTGTCCGCTGCCCGCCTGCGCCCGTCGGAGTTGGAAATCTCCGATGTGACCAGCACCGGCAAAAAGGCGATCATGATGGGCGTTGGCAAAATGCGCCTGCAATTCGCGTTGGAGGTGGATGATCTGGCCGACCGGCTCTGCATCCCCATCGCCAAAATCATCGAAGTGCGCCCGGACAAAGAGATTATCCTCGACAAATCCTTCATCCCCTCCTGCCTCGATATCACCGCCGCGCCGCCGCTGGCCGGGTTCGTGCGGGAACTCGATGGGTTGCTCGGCCACCGCAAAACCGCGCTGGCGGGGCGGCTGACCGAAGGGGGCACCGCGAAGGGCGTCGCCGAAATCTCGGACTTCCTGCTGCTGATGTGCGTGAATTCGGCCCAGCCGGTGCTGCGCCACCTGTCAAACATCGAGAATTTGCATCCCGAGGCGTTTTATACCGCCTGCGTTGAACTTGCCGGGCGGCTGTCGACCTTCATGGCGACCGAAAAGGTCGCGCCGGACTTTCCGGCCTATGAACACGACAACCTGACCAAGACATTCGAGCCTGTCATCAAAGAATTGCGGGTCTATCTGTCCTCGGTGCTGGAACAAACCGCCATTTCGATCCCGCTCGATCCACGCAAATACGGGATCAGCGTGGGGGTTATTGCCGACCGCAAGCTGCTTTCGACCGCGGGCTTCGTGCTGTCGGTCAAGGCGGACATCCCTGCCGAAAACATCCGCCGCCATTTCCAGAACCAAGCCAAGATCGGCCCGGTCGAGGAAATCCGGCAACTTGTGAATTCAGCCCTGCCCGGTATCCCGCTGCGCCCGCTACCCGTCGCGCCGCGTCAGATCCCCTATCATCAGGGCGTTGTGTATTTTGAACTGGACGGTGACAGCCCGCATTGGGGCAAGATGTCCACCTCGGGTGGGGTCGCCGTTCATGTGTCGGGGGAGTTCCCCGGATTGAAGATGGAGCTGTGGGCCATCCGGCAAGGCTAATTTCACAGCACCCTGAACAGAGGAGGGCGCAAATATATGTCTAGTAAAGACCCTTTTGCAGAACCGGACGATCCCGATCGCACGATTATCAAGCCCAATCCCGGTGGGCGGCTGACGCCTATGGGCGCACCTCCACAGCAGCAACAACCTCAGCAGCAGCCTGTTCAAGACCCTTTCGGCACGCCGCAGCCAACGACCCAACAACCCCAAAGCCAGCCTTCAGGTGGTTTTGGTGTGCCCACGCAATCGGCCCCCGGCGGGCGCGATGGCAGCGCCACCGAACCGACGGTCGAGCAGGGCATGACCGGCATGAACCGGATCAACGCAGCCGGGGCGACCCTCTTCTCGCTGGTCAGCCGCATCCGCAACCGCGCGCAGCATATGGACCCGGAAAAACTGCGCCGCTCGGTCGTGGCCGAGGTCCGTGCCTTTGAAAACCGCGCCCTGCAAACCGGCGTGGATGCACAAGAGGTGAAAATCGCCCGCTATGCGATCTGCGCAACGCTTGATGACGTGGTTCTGAACACGCCTTGGGGCGGCCAGTCGATCTGGGCACAGCAATCCATGGTCGGCACCTTCCACAAGGAAACCGTGGGGGGTGATCGCTTCTATGACCTGCTGGCGCGCCTTGAAAAAGAGCCCGGCAACAATATCGACTTGCTCGAATTCCTCTATATGTGCCTGTCACTGGGCTTCGAGGGGCGTTTGCGGGTCGAGCCGAACGGCAATGACAAGCATATGAACATTCGCGCCGGCCTTGCCCGGATCATTCGCGGTCAACGCGGCGTGGTCGAAAAAGACCTCTCGCCCCGTTGGAAGGGCCTCGACCAGCCGCATAAAGTACTGTCGATCTGGAAACCGGTCTGGATCACCTCCGCCACAGTCGCCGTGGCGCTGACGCTGACCTTCACCGTACTGTCTTGGATGCTGAACCGGAACACCGACCGGGTGCTGGGTCAGCTTTCCGTTGTCAATTCCGGCCAAGTTGCGGAGCTTTTCCGCCGCGCACCGCCGCCGCCGCCACCCTTGGCTTCCGCCTTTGGGGCCGAACAGATTGAGCGGGTCAAAGGTTTCCTCAAGCAGGAAATCGAAGATGACCTGATTGAGGTCTCACAAACGCCGACGATCATCACCGTCCGTGTCGCAGGCGCGGCGATGTTCGGCTCCGGCTCGGACCGGCTTGACCCGAATTATGACGTGCCCATCAGCCGCATCGCCGATGCGCTCAGCAAGGAAAACGGCGCAATCATCGTGGTTGGCCATTCCGATAATGTACCGATCCGCTCCTCTCGCTTCCCGTCCAACATGGCCTTGTCGCTGGCCCGTTCCGAGACAGTCATGCGCACGCTGGCAGGGCAAATCACCAACCCGGACCGGCTCAAGGCCGAAGGGCGCGCGGACAAAGAGCCTATTGCAGGCAATGACACGCGCGAAGGTCGGGCCAAGAACCGACGCATTGAAATCCTTCTGATGCGGGAGGACGCCACATGATAATCCGATGGCTCCGTAAAATTCGCTCTGGCATCGTCCTGACGATTATCTTGGCGCTCGTGTTTTCGCTGATCATTTGGTTCGTCGGTCCGGCCTTGGGCTATTCCGGCGCCTACCCGCTGACCGGAGCGCTGGCGCGCATCATTACCATAGGCATCATTATCTTCATCGCCCTGCTGACGATCTTGCTGGTGCTTCTGCGCCGTTCGCGCGCGGAAAAGGCAATGGCGGATGATATCGTTGAGTCCGTCGATGATGATGTCGATGAGGAAGACGAGTTGGTCAAAGCAGAACTCAGCGAGCTGAAGGGCAAGCTGAAAGAAGCGATGATCGCACTGCGCAAGTCCAAACTGGGCCGCAAATCGCTATATGAGCTGCCGTGGTATGTGATGATCGGCCCGCCGGGTGCGGGCAAAACCACCGCCATCGTGAATTCCGGCCTGCAATTCCCGCTGGCAGACAAGATGGGCAAAGGCGCAATTGGCGGCGTGGGTGGCACGCGCAACTGTGACTGGTGGTTCACCAACAACGCGGTTCTGATCGACACAGCCGGACGTTACACCACGCAAGACAGCGCAGAAGCCGAGGACAATGCCGGGTGGCTTGGGTTCCTTAACCTTCTGAAAAAGCATAGAAAACGCCAGCCAATCAACGGCGCGGTTATCGCGATTTCACTCTCGGACCTGTCGATGCAGGACGAGGCGACCCAGAAAAGCCACGCCGCCGCGATCCGCCGCCGCTTGCACGAACTGCGCGAAAAACTTGGCGTGCGCTTCCCGGTCTATGTGCTGTTCACCAAGTCCGACCTGATCGCGGGCTTCTCGGAGTTTTTCGACAATTTAGGCAAAGAAGAGCGTGAGCAGGTCTGGGGTTTTACCCTGCCAATCCAAAAGAAAACCAAAGCTGAACTGTCGCCCGTGGCCGCCTTTGACGAGGAATTCGGCGCGCTTCTGGGGCAGATAAACGAGCAATCGCTTGAGCGAATGCAGCAGGAAACCGACCATCAACGCCGGGCGCTGATCTCATCCTTCCCGCCGCAAGTCGCCTCTGTGCGTGCCACCGCGCGCGGGTTCCTTGAGGATGTGTTCCAAGACAACCGCTTCGAAAAACGTCACCTCCTGCGCGGGGTGTATTTCACGTCCGGCACACAGGAAGGCACGCCCATCGACCGTTTGATGATGGGCATGGCGCGCACCTTCGGCATTGGCCGCCAAGCCATCGGCACAGGACGCGGCACGGGACGCTCTTTCTTCCTGACGCGTCTGTTTGAGAACGTGATGTTCCCCGAAGCCGGGCTTGTCAGTGCCGATGACAAGGTGGAACGCCGGTATCGTTGGACAAAACGCGTTGCCATCGCCGCCGCAGTCGTCGGCGGCGTCGGGCTGACCTCTATGTGGGTGCGCTCCTACCTAGGCAACTCGGAACTTATCGCCGAAGCCGCCGAACAGGTCGAAACCTATCGCGCCGCCGCCGCGCAAATCCCCGGAAGTCCGATCCAGGACAGCGATCTGCCCTCGGTCGTGCCCGCGCTCAACATCCTGCGCGACTTGCCCGGCAATCCGACCATCAACGACCCGGAACCTGACGGTGCGCTGCAATGGGGCCTCTACCAAGGAAAAGTAGTGGGCAACGACGCCGCGCAATCCTACCGCGCCGCGCTGAATGAACACTTCCTGCCGCGCCTGCTCTTGCGTCTTGAGGACCAGATGCAGGCGAATATGAACACCCCCGACTTCCTCTATGAAGCGCTGAAAATCTACCTGATGCTGGGCCAGCAAGGGCCGATGAATCAGGACCTTGTGAAGGAATGGATGGCACTGGATTGGTCTGTCGCGTTTCAGGGTGGCGGGCGCGAAGGACTGCGCAACGACCTGACGGCGCATATGGATGCGCTGCTTTCGGCCCCGATGGATGAGATCAGCCTGAACGGCCCACTGGTGGAACAGATCCAAGGGTTGCTGTCCGAAATGCCGCTGGCGCAGCGCATCTATAACGGCATCATCAACTCGCCCCGTGCCAAGGAATTGCCCAACTGGCGTCTGACGGATATTGGCGGCCCGGCGATCAGTCGTGTGATTGTGCGCTCCTCCGGCAAGCCGCTCAATGACGGGGTTGAGGGCATCTTTACCTATGACGGGTTCAAGAATGTCTTCCTTGATGAGGCGCTCGGCGTGACCCAGCGCATCCAGCGCGAAAGCTGGGTCCTCGGCCCACGTGGCACGTCCGAGCAAAGCGAAGCCGCCATTCTGGCCACCAGCCGCGATGTGCTGGATCTGTATTACACCGACTTCATCTCGAACTATGACAAGATGCTCGGCGATATCGACATCATCCCGATGGAAAGCCTGAGCCATGCGGTTGAAGTGACCAATGTGCTCTCCGGGCCCACCTCGCCGCTGGTCAATATCCTCAACGCCATCTCGGAAGAAACCAAACTGACCGAAGATCGCACCGCACTGGGTGCCGAAGGTCTGGCTGAAGGCGCCGGGACCATCGCCGCGCTTGAAGTGACATCGAACCTCAGCAGCCGGACACAGCTGTTCTTGCAAGTCCTGCGCGACAGCGCCGCGACCGAAGGCGGTCCAGAACCGAAGGAACCGGGCGAGTTTGTCGAGGAACGCTTTGCGTGGCTACACACGCTGGTCGAACAGATCGACGGCCAGCCCTCGCAGATGGACGAATTGATGGGCCGCCTGACCGAAGTGTATCAGGAACTCAACAAACTGTCCTTCGCGGGCGGTGTTGGTGCCGGGGCAGGGGAGGCGAGCGCGATTGTTCGCTTTCAGGAACTCGCCAACCGCCTGCCGGGGCCAATCCAGCGTTGGTCAACGCAAATCTCCTCCGGTTCGTCCGGGATCACCGCAAGCGGCACACGGTCTTCGATCAACGCCAAATGGCAGTCCCAAGTGCTGCCGTTCTGCGAACAGGCGCTGGAGAACCGCTACCCGTTCAACCGCCGCGCAAAGGCGGATGTGGGGATGGGCGACTTTGCCCGCATCTTCGCGCCGAATGGGCTGATCGACACGTTCTTTAATGAGAACCTGCGCGAGTATGTCGACATTCGCGCACGGCCCTGGGCTTGGAAACGGGTGAATGACACCGATCTCGGCATCAGCCAAGCGGTGCTGCAACAACTGCAATACGCCGCCGAAATCCGTGATGCTTTCTTTGCAGGCGGCGACACTCCGGCGGTGAAGTTTCAGATCACACCCGAGGCTCTGGACCCCAAAGCGCAACAGATCACGTTGGACATCGACGGGCAACAGATCGTCCACCAGCATTCCAGCGCACCCAAGCCCGCAGCGATCACATGGCCCGGTGCGGTTGGTGTCGCGCGTGTCACCTTTACCCCTGAGTCCGCGAATACGACCAACTCGCTGGGCCGCGATGGCCCTTGGGCATGGTTCCGCCTGCTCTCGGCGGCGGAATTGCGGCGCACCAATGTCTCGGACCGCTCCCGCGTGATCTTCAACGTGGGCGGGCGCATCGCAATCTTCCAGCTTCAGTCCGGCTCTGTCCTCAACCCGTTTGCTTTGCCCGCACTCAGCAAATTCAGCTGCCCGAAGTCGTTCTGATGTCAGAGGTATTCGGTGCATATGGCAAAATCCCATCGATGGGGGATTTCATGCGGGTGGGGCTCTCGGCCAGCTTTATCAAAGTCTGGGACGGCTGGATGCAGGAACGGGTGATCGAAGCGCAACAGATGATGGGGCAGAACTGGCAGCAAAGCTATTTCTCTGCCCCGATCTGGCGTTTCACTCTGCCCCCGCAGCACACGGGCGTTGCGGCCATGTCCGGGATCATTATGGCTTCGGTCGACCGGGTCGGGCGGCAATACCCGCTGACCTTCATCACCGCCCATCCCCCTGACCGCTTAGCCCTGCGCCACTTCGCAAATCGGCGCGTGTTCGAGCGGCTTGAAACCCTCGCCCTGACGGTACTTGATCACGATCTGGGCAAGGACGAGCTATCCGCCGCGCTCGCCGCAGAACACATGATCCCCGTCGCCGATATGCACGCCCACGGGCCCACATATTCCGGCCCAATTCAGCCCGAAGCCCTGCTTGCCGCCGAAGCCATCGAACGCGATCTGGGGCACCGGGCGATCTGGTCCACCACTATGGAGGGCAATAGTCGCATGATGATGTGTTCTGCCCTTCCGAATACACAAGAATTTCTTGCGCTTTTTGATCTCAATGCATCAGTATGGCGTCAGACAAGCATGGCACAGACTGTATGATGGCAAGCCCACAAATTCGCTACTCCGCAACGACCCATGTGGGCCACAGACGCAAAGTGAACGAGGATTCGATCCTCACCTTGCCCGATCAACGTATCTGGGTGGTTTCAGACGGCATGGGCGGTCATGAGGGCGGCGATTTTGCCAGCCAAACTGTCGTGGACAGCATCGCCATGATCGATCCCGGCCTTGAGCCCGTGCAATTGATGAGCGAGTTGCGCTCCTCCATTGCACGCGCCCACCGCGCGATCTGCTTCGAATCCGACAGCCGAGGCGGCGCAACCATGGGCGCGACGATTGTGACGATGCTGGTCTCTGGCAACCACTTCGCTGCTTTCTGGGCCGGGGATAGCCGTCTTTACCGTTTGCAAAACGGCGAGATTGAGCTGCTGACCACCGACCACTCCCTCGTCGCCGATCTGGTGATGGCCGGACAAATGTCTTGGGACGAGGCAGAGCAACACCCGCAATCCAACGCCGTCACCCGCGCCGTTGGGGTCGGGGACGAATTGGAACTCGATAAGATCCGGGGCGAAATCCTGCCCGGGGACCGCTTTCTGCTCTGCTCCGACGGGCTGACCAAATATGCGACCTTCGATATGCTCCAACGCATTCTGTCGCGCGAGCCGCTGGAAACCGTCGCGGACAAGCTGCAACAACTTGCGCTCGATGGCGGCGGGGCGGATAATATCTCGATCATCGTGATTGATGTGATGGAAGGGTATTGACCCCTAACCAAAGTTTTCTTGCCGAGCGCAGCCCCCATCATTGACCTGCGAAACCCTTTCCCTCAGACTTCACCCGTTAAAGAACTTAAAGCGCATATAGGTTTATGGATTCCCGCATTATTCCCGCGATTATTGGTGTCATGGCCGTCCTTGTCCTGGGGCTAGGCTTGCTGACATGGATCATGCTGCGCCCCGAACAGGAAATCCGCTACGAATCCGACGGCGAATCCGAGTTCTCGGGCCCCGCCATCGACAGCGGCGCACGCATCGAAATCGAAGTGCTCCGTAGCCAGATCGACGCGCTCACCCAGCAAATCAGCGAGCTGGAAAAGCGCATCAACTCCGTTGCCGCGAATGCCTCACGCAGCGTCGAAACCGCGCCTTCCGGCGAGCCCCAAGACCTCGCCACCGCGCTGGGTGGCGGTCCGAATGAGATTATCGACGCTTATGCCCAAGTGGTCCTGATCGCCAACCGCCGGAACGTAAACAAGGGGCTGAAAATCGCCTCGCCCTCATATCTGGAAGGCGTGTTCGGCAAACCGCGCGCGGTGTTGACCTCTAAGTGCCAAGGCATGACCAACAAGCGGTTGGCGTCCAAGCTGCGGACGGCACAGATTGGCCCCGTCCGTGTCCGGATGCTAGAGCCAGCGCTGGAATCCCTGGGCCGAGTCTTCGACAAGATTAAGGCGACAGACCCGGACTTGTACTCGCGCGTTAATACCGCCGGAGCGCTTTGCGTGCGGCATATTCGCGGCGCGCCGGGACGCACATCGACGCATGCCTTTGGCCTTTCGCTGGATTTGAACATTGACGGCCAGCTAGATCGGCTGGGCGATGGCAAAACCCAGCTTGGGCTGACCATCCTCGCCGACTTCTTCCGTACAGAAGGCTGGTTCTGGGGGGCCAGTTTCGGGCGCGAAGACTCGATGCATTTCGAAGTCTCGCGCAACCTCGTCGAAAAGTGGATATCCGAGGGGAAGTTGTGAACGCGACACTCGAAGCAGACCTCACCAAGTCCCGCGATTTGCAGGACGACCTCTCTGTTTTGATCGCCCCCGTCGCCGAGAAACTCTCCGTCCCCTATACCTCCCGCGACCGCCACGGGCTCTTGCGGGAATGGCAACAGGTTGGCCGCCTGCGCGCGCCGCTGAACTCTGTCTATCGCCGTTTGCGCAAGCAAGGGCGGGATATCGACCGCACGGATGGGCAGCGTGACATTCAGAACGAGATCAAGTCTCTGAACCGCTGCCTGCGGATGTGGGACAAGATGGACAGCCTCGTGCGCCGCCATATCGACGCAGAGCCCCATCCGCTTGAGATGTATTTCGTGCCGACCCCGCGCGATTCAACGCTCGCCTTCCTCTATACCGCGCTGCACACGCTTGCGAACCCGAACCCGCAACATGCCAGTTCCGAAAACCGCAATTACTTCGCCGATATCCCGATGGAGATACAGCTTTTCGATCTGCTTCTGTCGGCCGCCTATCGCCTGCTGCTGGTGAAGGGCAGGGCGGACACGGCGCGGTTTATGGACGTGGGCTGTGGCGGGGCCACCAAAGTTCTCGCCGCCAGCCGGATCTTTCCCAAATGCGACGGGCTGGAATTTGATCCCGGCTATGCCAAAGCGGGGGCTAACACGCTCTGGCTCACTGCCCCGGAAACGGGCCGCGTTATTCGCGGCGATGCGCTGAAATTTGAGAATTACGCAGATTACGACATCATCTATTTCTACCGCCCGATTGCAGACGATGACCTGCTGCGCGAGATGGAGCTGCGCATAGTCGAACAGTCCCGCAAAGAAACCATCATCCTTGCGCCCTACACAAAGTTCCTCGACCCCCGCGCCGACTTCCCATGCGCCAAGATCGCAGGCCCCGTTTTCGTCACCGGCGTCACTCAGGATGAAGCCGACGAATGGCACGAAAACGCCCGCCATACGGACACCGAAATCATCCAACGCACCCGCCACATGCGCTTCGGCCCCGGTTTCTGGTCACCCATCCTTGAAGCCGCGAGCTTCAACGGCAGAGCGTGAGCGATACTGCAACCAACTATAAACATCACTGGTTGTGCAAAGCACAAGTGTCACCAACAGGGCCGACGGCAGCAAGGCTTAGCAGCCCGAAGACCTCAAACATCGCAGGGTCAAAAAACCCTTGCGCGATCGTGCAGTCTGAAACCAATCCACGTTTTTCGAGTGCTTTGAAATGCCGCTTCTTGATCCACCATTGACGCCGCCGCCGAAAATCAAACTCTCTCGTCTGCGGGATATTGGTTGGTCGAAGTGGGACCCAATTGGACTCTTGGGTGATGGTCAACAGTGGGACGATGAAGACTGTCAACCGTTCGCCAATGAATATGACAGTTATCTCCTTCAAGCCGCAGGCCAGCTCCACAGGGGCGCAACAGAAGATGAGGTTGTGAGATACCTCGTCGATGTCGAAGTGAATTACATGGGCTTAGGTCCGACAGGAGGCGCTGAGGCTCGCGCTAAAGAGGTGGTCGCGGCTATTCTTGCGGATGAAGAGCTTTGGAATTATCCGGATTAGTCTTCGCTGTTTTGACGTCAGTAACCTGCTCAGCACGCCGACGTTCATAGTAAGCTTCCATCTTTGGGGATCTTTGAGCGATGCTGCAACCAAGTAGGAATGTCACTGGGTTTGCAAAGCAGAAGTGTCTGCATTCTCAAGGGTCGTTGCGACGTTTTCCGCTATCTCAGTTTCATCAGTTCTTCTCTGAATGCTTCGGTCGGGGTGCGCCATCCAAGGCACTTTCTTGGCGTGCCATTCAAGCGGTCACAAATCGACTTCATATCTCGATTTGAGAGCGCGGCCACAGGCGCATCTCTTGGCAGGTATGGGGTCAGTTGCGGATAGGGGCGAAATCCTGCGCTAAGCAATTTCGTGGCATCTGTCCCACTTGAACTCGCAGGATAATCCAGCCTTCAAGCCTTTGATCCGCCTGAGAGCGTTATTGGACAAGACAGACAGTAGTTCAGTTGGGACGGTGAACCAGCTGTGCGGAGGCCCTAAACATAAGAAACCTTAGTTATTGTCGCAAACGTCTAAAGCGGATCTCCAGCCATATAGCGCAGAAGGCAAGGGCTAAGCCGTAGAGGCTGGCGGTGCCGACAAGTACCAAGAACACTGGCAGGCTGAGATTTGCTATTGAGGACGTCAACAGACCGCAAGTACCATAACCGTAAAGCATACCTCCACTACAGTCTTGGATTGCAAATGCCATCAGGCTGAACCACGCGCAAAGAACACCAAGCCATACAATGGCGCTGAAACGAAGCCATTTGCCCACTCTATGATTTTGAACGAGACGACCTGCAAAATAGAAAAGGCCGCATACAACAAGGGCAGGTGGGTAGACAGAGATTATAAACAT